>NZ_JBQGCX010001133.1:0-1723 GCF_052038725.1 Actinosynnema sp. | reverse complement strand
CAGCGATCGCCGGGGCGAGCTTCCACACCGCCATGAGGATCGGGAAGTTCCACGGGATGATCTGGCCGACCACGCCGAGTGGCTCGTGGAAGTGGTAGGCGACGAGGTTCTCGTCGATCTGCGAGATGCCGCCCTCCTGGGCGCGCAGGGCGCCCGCGAAGTAGCGGAAGTGGTCGACCGCGAGCGGCAGGTCGGCCGCCAGGGTCTCGCGCACCGCCTTGCCGTTGTCCCAGGTCTCGGCGACGGCGAGGGCCTCCAGGTTGGCCTCGATCCGGTCGGCGATCTTGTTGAGCACGTTGGCGCGCTCGGCGGGCGAGGTGCGGCCCCACGCGGGCGCGGCGCCGTGGGCGGCGTCCAGGGCGCGCTCGACGTCCTCGGCGGTGCCCCTGGCGACCTCGGTGAACGTCTCGCCGGTGACCGGGGTGGGGTTCTCGAAGTAGCCGCCCTTCGCCGGGGCGGTGAACTCGCCGCCGATGAAGTGGTCGTACCTGCTCCGGTAGCTCACCACGCTGTCCGGTTGCCCCGGTGCCGCGTACTTCGCCATGTGGTCGCCTCCCGCGTCGTTGCGTCGGATGGCCGCAGAACGTAGGCGGGGTTACGTTGCAGCGGCGTTGCACGGCCGACGCGCGCCAGTGCCGAACGGCCCGCGAAGTCCTTGCCGTGCGGGTTCGCCCCGGTCATCCTGGGGTCGAGGGACCTGGAGGCGACGATGCGCGGTGACCCCCTTCTGCTCGCGCGCGAGCACGAGGCGGCGCTGGCCGGTGGTCCCGCCCCCGGCACGCGGCCGGTGATCCTGGAGTCGTGGCGGCGCTCGCTGGCGGCCCGCGTCGACCCGGACAGCCGCGAGGCCCCGCTGGTGCTGGACCGGGACGAGGTGGTGGACCTGCGGGCCGCGCACCCGCTGGCGCAGGCGCTGCCGGTGCTGCGGGAGACGCTGGTGAGCATCGCGGACGACGCCGAGCACGTCATGATCATCACGGACGCGGACGGCCGGGTGCTGTGGTGCGAGGGCTCGGCGCGGGTGCGCGGGATCGCCGAGCGGGTGCACCTGACCGAGGGCGCCCGGTGGAGCGAGGACGCGATCGGCACCAACGCGATGGGCCTGGCGCTGGCCACCGGCGGCCCGGTGACCGTGCACTCGGCGGAGCACCTGGTGCGCACCTGCCACGGCTGGACCTGCGCGGCGAGCCCGGTGACGGACCCGGACAGCGGGCGCACCCTCGGCGTCGTGGACGTGAGCGGGCCGCTGACCAGCCTGCACCCGGCGATGCCCGCGCTGGTGTCGGCGGCGGCGCGGCTGGCCGAGGGGCACCTGCGGACCAGGCTCGCCGAGCGCGACGAGCGGCTGCGGTCGGCGAACATGCGGCACCTGCTGGCGCTGCGCGGCGGTCCCGGCGCGCTGCTGAGCCAGACCGGCCGGGTGCTGGCCGCCGAACCGGGCACCGAGCTGGGCGGCCGGGTCGACGTCGGCCGGGACCGGGTGCGGCTGGCCGACGGGCGCATCGGGGTGCTGGAGCCGCTGGACGAGGGCTACCTGCTGCGGGTGGAGCGGGGCGCGCGGCGCAGGCCGGTGCTGTCGCTGCGGTTCCTCGGCGAGCCGACCGCGGCCCTGGACGGCGACGAGGTCGCGCTGACCCTGCGGCACGCCGAGGTGCTGGTCGCGCTGGCGCTGCACCCGCGCGGGCTCACCGCCGAGCAGCTGGCGCTGCGGCTGTACGGGGAG
>NZ_JBQGCX010001132.1:0-5726 GCF_052038725.1 Actinosynnema sp. | reverse complement strand
ACGGCGTTCCTGCTGGCGGAGGAGATCCACGCGTCGGGCGTGCTGGCGACGGTGGTGTGCGGGCTGCTGGTGAGCCAGACCGGGCCGCGCTGGTTCTCGGCCAGGACCCGGTTGCAGTCGCGCGGCTTCTGGCAGCTGGGCGCGTTCCTGCTCAACGGCGCGCTGTTCGTGCTGGTCGGCCTGCAGCTGCGGGACGCGGTGGCGGACGCGCGCACCTGGCGGGCGCTGCTGGCGGTCGTGCTGGTGTCGGCGACGGTGATCGGGGTGCGGCTGCTGTTCTTCAACACCGTGCCGTACCTGGTGCGGCTGCTGGACCGCAGGCCCGCGCAGCGGGACCGGCGGATGGGGTTCCGGGAGCGGCTGCCGGTGGCGTGGGCGGGTTTCCGGGGCGGGGTGTCGCTGGCGGCGGCGCTGGCCGTGCCGCTGACCGTGCAGGACGGCGGGGCGTTCCCGGAGCGGGAGCTGCTGGTGGTGGTGACGTTCGGGGTGATCGTGGCGACCACGCTCGGGCAGGGCCTCACCCTGCCGCTGGTGCTGCGGTGGGCGCGGCTGGGTGAGGACGAGGCGCGGCCCGCCGAGCTGCTGCTGGCCGAGCGCACCGCCGGCGAGGCCGGGCTGGCGGCGCTGGACGAGGCGGCGCGGGCGCTGGACGCGCCGCGGGACGTGGTGGAGCGGGTGCGCGGGGAGATCCGGCGGCGGCTGGAGTCGTTGGAGGCCATGGGGGTCGACGGGGCTCCGGTGGAGAACCCGCTGCTGGGCGACGACTACGCGGCGCTGCACCTGGCGCTGCTGGAACCCAAGCGGGCGGCGGTGGTGCGGTTGCGGGACGAGCGGCTGGTGGACGACCTGGTGCTGCTGCGGATGCAGACCCGGTTGGACGTGGAGGAGGTGCGGTTGTCGGCGGCGCTGGAGGAGGAGCTGGAGTGAGGCCCCTCAGCGGGCGGCTCGTGCTGTGGCGCCCGGTGCCGCGGTGGTGGGCGTCGCGGTGGCGGGCGTCGCGGTGACCAGCCGGGACGCCCCCGCCGCCGCGAGCGCGAACACCAGCGCCTCGTAGGCCATCGCCGCCGGGAAACCGCCTGCGGCGTGGGCGGTCCCGGCGAGCGCGACGCCGACCGTGCCGCCGAGCTGCTGCGCGGTGGGCAGCAGGCCCGCGACGGAGGCCGCCGCCGGTTCCGGGGCCCTGGAGAGCACCAGCGCGAACACCGTCGAGGTGACCAGCCCGAACGCGGCTCCGCCCAGCGCGAGCGGCGCGGGGCCGGGCGGGAGCGCGGTGAGGGCGGCGGTGACCAGGGCCAGCGCGGCTGCCGCGGCGGGGGTGGTGCGGCGGCGCTCGGCCAGCGCGGGGGCGAGCGCGCTGCCGAGGACGGCGGCGAGCGCGTACGGGGTGTTGACCAGCGCGGCCTGCAGCGGCGTGCGGCCCTGCTCCTGCAGGTGCAGCAGCACCAGGTAGGTCAGCGAGGGCACGCCGGCGTTGAACACCAGCACGACCAGCACGCCGGTGCGGGTGGCGCGGTGGCGCAGCGCCTCCGGGTGCACCAGCGGGTCGGCGCGGAGGCGTTGGGAGAGCAGGAAGGCCGCGCCCAGGAGGACGGCCGCGCCGAGCGAGGCGAACGCCCAGGGCGGCCACCCGGCCTCCGGGCCGACGGCCAGCGGCAGCACGAGCGCGGCGCAGCACGCGGCGACCAGCGCGGCGCCGAGCGCGTCGACCCGTTGCGGCGCCTGGGTTTTGCCGCTCCGGGTCCGCCTGGTCTCGGGCAGCAGCGCGGAACCGGCGAGGGTGGCGAGCGCGACCGGGAGCTGCGCCAGGAACAGCGCGCGCCAGCCGAGTCCGAGCGGGTCGGCGGCCAGCAGCGCGCCGCCCAGCACCGGGCCGATCGCCGAGGCCGTGCCGATCACCGCGCCGAACGCGGCCAGCGCGCGGCCGTGCCGGTGGGCGGGCAGGGCGGTCCGGATGAGCGAGAACACCTGGGGCGCGGCGATCCCGCTGCCCGCGCCCTGCAGGTGCCGGGCCGCCACCAGCGCGCCCGTCGACGGCGCGACCGCGCAGGCGGCCGTGGCCAGGGCGAACAGGGCGGCGCCGAGGGCGAACAGCGCGCGGTGGCCGACGCGGTCGCCGAGCCTGGCGGAGGCGATGAGCGGGCAGGCGTGGCCGAGGGTGAACGCGGCCAGCACCAGGTGCGCGGCGCCCGGACCCGCGCCCAGGTCGGCGCGCAGCGCGGGCGCGGCGACCTGGACGAGGGTGACGTTCAGCAGTTGGGCGAAGGTGGCCGACAGCACCACCGGCAGCAGCGCCCGTCGCCGCCGTTCCGGGTTCACGCCAGGTCCACCAGGTGGCGGGCCAGCTCCTCGGGGCGGGTGGCGAACGGGCTGTGCCCGCCGGGCAGGGTGCGCACGGCGAACGGGTGCTCGGGGAACGCCTCGTCGGCCTCGCGGATCATCAGGTCCTGCGCGGCGGCGGTGAGGGCGCGGTCGTCGGCGCAGCGCAGGAACGCCCTGGGCACGCTCCCCCAGCGGCGCGCGGTGACCGGGACCGGGGCCTGCAGGGACGCGAGCTGCTCGTCCGGGGTGAGCGCGAGCCGCCAGGGGCCGAACTCGCGCTCGTCCAGGTCGCCGCAGAACGCCTCGCGCAGCGCGTCCACGTAGGACTTGTCGGTGGACAGCGGGTTGATGCGGAACGCGCCGACCCGGTCGGGGTCGCCGACGCGCAGGGCGCCGGAGAGGGCGGCGGCGTTCTCGGGCGTGGCGGTGTAGTCGGTGAAGCGGGGGCGGGCGGGGACGAACGCGGTGAGGTAGACGAGGCGGTCGACCAGGGCGGGCGCGCGCTCGGCGGCGAGGGAGGCCGGTCCGCCGCCCGCGCTGTGCGCGACGAGCACGACCCGGCCGTGGCGGCGCGCGGCGGCCAGCGCGTCGAGCACCGCGTCGGCGGAGTCCTGGGCGGAAAGCCCTGCCACGGCTGAGGGTTCGGTGGTCAGCCCCGGCTGTCCGGGGAGCAGGTAGCCGGACGGCAGCGGCGCGCCGAGCCCGTGGCCGGGCAGGTCGACGGCGGCGCTGTGCGCGCCGAGGCGGGCGAGCGCGCGGCGGGTCGGGCCCCACTGGGCCGCGCCGTGCCAGGCGCCGTGGACGAGGACGAAGGTGGTCGGTTCGGTCACGGGCCCAGCCCACCAGCCGGGAATGCCGCGGCGCCGCGCCATGTCTGAACCGGTGTCCGGTGATACCCGCGGGGTATGGGGGGTTCTGGTGGAGGCACGGCACCTGAGGTACGCGCTGGCGCTGGCCGAGCAGCAGCACTTCGGCCGCGCGGCGCGGGTCCTCGGCATGGCGCAGCCGCCGCTGTCGCGCCAGATCGCCTCGCTGGAGAAGGAGGTCGGCGCGCGGTTGTTCGACCGGACGCCGCGCGGGGTGTTCCCGACGGCGGCGGGCGAGGCGTTCCTGGCGCGGGCGCGGCGGGCGCTGGCGGAGCTGGGCGCGGCGGCGGTGGACGCGGGGCGGGCGGACCGGGGCGAGACGGGGCGGTTGCGGCTGGGGTTCGTGGCGTCGGCCCTGCTGGAGCCGCTGCCGGGGGTGCTGGGGCCGTTCGGGCGGCGGCACGCGGACGTGCGGTTGGAGCTGCGGGAGACCGCGAGCGCGCGGGGGGTGGCCGAGCTGGTCGCCGGTGAGCTGGATGTGGTGTTCGGGCTGGGGCGGCCGAGGGGTCGCGGGGTCGGGGACCTGGTGTCGGTGGTGGTGGGGCGGGACGCGCTGGTGGCCGTGGTGGGGGCGGGGCACCCGTGGGCGGGGGTGGCGTCGGTGGGGCTGGGGCAGTTGCGGCGTCAGCGGTTGATCGTGTCGCCGGGGGCGGAGGAGCCCGCGGTGGACGCGTGGTTGCGCGGGCTGCTCGGCGAGGAGGCGCTGGCGGGGGCGGTCCGGGCGCGGGACGTGCACACGATCATCGGCATGGCGGCGTGCGGTGTCGGGGTGGGGCTGGGGCCGGAGCGGATGCGGGTGGCGGAGCGGGCGGGGGTGTGGTTCTGCGCGGTGGAGCCGGTGGTGGAGCTGCCGGAGCTGGTGCTGTCGTTCCGGGCCGGGGACGACTCGCCGGTGCTGGCGGCGTTCCTGGCGGTGGTGCGCGAGCGCTGCCCCGGCGTGGCGGCGCGGTTGGCGCGGGTGGGGGGCCGGTGAAATTCGGTGTACTCCGCGTAGCGGCGGCGACTACGTTTCGGCGCCATCGACACAGGAGGGGTGATGGTCCAGAAGACGAACAGGCCGCCGAGGCGCACGCCGCAGGAGAAGAAGCGGTTGAGCTACGCCAAGGACGGCAGGAACACCTACGGCCAGAACGACAAGGCGTCGCGCCGCGGCGTCCGGCGCCGCAAGGCCACCGCGCACCGGGCCCACCGGCACAGCGCGGACCGGGTGCTGCGCGGCGCGCTCGGCCCCGTGGACGCCGAGCGCGCGGACCTGGTCGGCCAGGACGTGCAGTCCCTGCGCCGCAAGCCGTTCGCCAAGGCCCCGGACACCCCGCTGGGCGAGTTCGTGGAGGCCCGCCTGCGCCGGAGGGTGGCGCTGGGAATCGACGCCGAGGTGACCGCGCTGACCCGCATCGCCCACGTCCGAGGCCGCCGGGGCCTGGCGGCCTGACAGCACCGCGGGGGGCGCCCACGCGCCCCCTCGATCATCTTCCGGGCCTCGTCCGCCCGGCGCTTTCCCCCGAACCCCGCTGGTGGAGCTCCCGCTCCCGGCGGGGTTCTCCCGTCGGTCGAGCGCGCGGGCGCGCGGGGCGGGATGATCCGGGGCATGTCGTGGCAGAGGTTCGTCGACACCGCGCTGGACCGGTCGCTGCTGGGCTACACGCGCGTGGGGTGCGCGGTCCGGCGGGCGTGGTGGCCCCCGGACGCGCCCGCCGGGGCGCTGGCGGGGCGGGTCGTCGTGGTGACCGGGGCCAAGGCCGGGCTCGGGTTCGCCACCGCGCTGGGGTTGGCGCGGTTGGGGGCGTCGCTGCGGCTGGTGGTGCGCGGTGACGGCGGGCGGGCGCGCGAGCTGATCAGGCGGGCCGTGCCGGGGGCCGACGTGAGCGTGGACCGGTGCGACGTGAGCCTGCTGTCCGAGGTGCGCGACCTCGCGGCGGGCCTGGGGCGGGTGGACGTGCTGGTGCACAACGCGGGCGTGATGCCGTCCGCGCGGACCGAGACGGCCGAGGGCAACGAGGTGATGCTGGCCACCCACGTGCTCGGCCCGCACCTGCTGACGTCCCTGCTGCGCGACCGGCTGCCGGTGGGCGCGCGGGTGATCTGGGTGGCGTCGGGCGGGATGTACGCGCAGCCGCTGGTCGTGGACGACCTGCAGTACGAGCGCGGGGAGTACCGGCCGACGACCGGGTACGCGCGCACCAAGCGGATGCAGGTGGTGCTGGCGCGGCTGTGGTCGCAGCGGCTGGATGGCGTCGCCGTGCACTCGACGCACCCCGGTTGGGCGAACACGGGCGGGGTGGCGACGTCGCTGCCGCGGTTCCACGCGGTGACCAGGCCGCTGCTGCGCTCGCCGGAGCGCGGGGCGGACACGGTCGTGTGGCTGGCGGCGGCGAAGGAGCCGGGGTGGAGCACGGGGTTGCTGTGGCACGACCGGGAGGTCCGGCCGCTGCACTACCTGCGGTCCACGTACGAGCGGTCGCAGCGGCCGGGCGCGCTGTGGGACGGGGTGGAGGCGTTGACGAGGTGACCGCAATAGTGCGCTGACCGTCGACCGCATTA
>NZ_JBQGCX010001131.1:0-4867 GCF_052038725.1 Actinosynnema sp. | reverse complement strand
GCGTACGCGCCCTGCACCAGCAGCGCCCCCGCCGCCCGGTCCGCCTTCAGGTCCACCCGCGCGACCAGCCGCCCGTCCAGCAGGAACGGGAACACGTAGTACCCGTGCACCCGCTTCGCCTCGGGCACGTAGATCTCGATGCGGTACCGGAACCCGAAGATCCGCTCGGTGCGCGCCCGCTCCCACACCAGCGGGTCGAACGGGCACAGCAGCGCCCGACCGGTCACCTTCCGGGGCGTCGCCGCGCCCACGTGCCGGTACGCGGGCGCCGCCCAGCCCTCCACCTCGACCGGCTCCAGCTCCCCCGCCTCGACCAGCTCGGCCACCGCCTGCCTGCTGCGCGCGGGCGGCAGCCGGTAGTAGTCCCGCAGGTCGGTCTCGGTCCCCACGCCCAGCGCCCCGGCCGCCCGCGCCACCAGCCCGCGCGCGCCCTCCTCCGGCCCGACCCGCCGCCCGAGCACCTCGGCGGGCACCACCCGCTCGGTCAGGTCGTACAACCGCTCGAACCCGCGCCGGGTCCCCGTGGCCAGCTGCCCGATCGCGAACAGGTACTCGCACATCCGCTTCACCTCGGACCGGTCCCACCACGGCCCGCGCTGCCGCTTCTCCGGCGCGACCAGCGCCCGCTCGATCGCCCCGGCCCCGATCGGCCCCGACTCGGCGACCACCGCCAGGATGTCCGCCACCAGTTCGGGCGAGTCCTCGACGAGCTTGCCGTAACCGGCCCACCACCCCCTCCTCTTCGCGCCGGAGTGCACCAGCGGCCAGTCCTCCACCGGGACCAGGCTGGCCTCGTGCGCCCACGCCTCGACCAGCAGCCGGGGCTTGCGCGCGCTGGGCGTCCACGCGGCGTCGTCGAGCAACCCGACCGGGTAGTCCCCCAACCTGCTGAACACGGGCATGTAGTGCGCCCGCACCGCCACGTTGACCGAGTCGAGCTGGAGCAGCTTGGTCCGGCCGAGCACCCGCTGCAGGTGCCTGCGCGTGGGCGCCGCCGGTCGGGGGTCGGCGAAGCCCTGCGCCGCCAGTGCGGTCAGGCGTGCGGTGTCCGCGCTCATCGTCTGCACCCGCCGCATCGTGCCGGCGGGGGCCGACAAATCGGCCCGCGGGCTGATCACTAGGGTGCCCGGCATGGCCGAAGCAGCGGTGCGCCCCGCGACGACCGACGACGTGCCGGAGATCGCCCGCGTCCACCGCGACACCTGGCGGACCGGGTTCGCCAAGATCCTCCCCGCCGAGGTGCTGGACGGCATCGACGTCGCCGAGACCGCCGCGGTCTGGGCGGAGGCGGTGGACCGGGGCCAGGTGCTGGTGGCGACCGAGGGCGACTGGCTCGTCGGGTTCTGCGCGGTGGGCATCGCCCCGCAGGAGGAGTTGGCGGACGCCCAGGGCGTGGTCCCGGACGACGCCGCCACCACCGCGCTGGTGTCGACGCTGCTGGTCGAGCCCCGCTGGGGACGGCGCGGGCATGGCGGCAGGCTGCTGGCCCGCGCCTGCGAGCTGCTCGTGGAGGGCGGCGTGACCAGGGGCGTCGCCTGGGTCCCCGAGGCGAACCTGCCCCTGGTGTCGTTCTACGCGAAGCGCGGCTGGGGCGCGGACGGCACGGTGCGCACCCTGGACGCCTCCGGTCGCCCGGTCCGGGAGCTGCGGCTGTCCGGCTCGCCAAACCTCGACGAGGAAGTCGTTACCGGTCTGTAGTCTGGGCGTGGTGCTGGGGTGGTTGCTGCTGACTTTCGGCGTCGCGGTCGGTTCCGCGCTGATGCCGCTGATCAGCGTCGAGCTGTTCGTGATCGGGCTGGTGACGCAGCAGCCGGACATCTCGTGGTGGTGGATCGCGCTCGCCGTCGCCCCCGGTCAGGTGCTGGGCAAGCTGGTGTACTTCCTGGCCGCCAGGGGCTCGCTGCACCTGCCCGCGTTCCTCAAGCCCGCCGAGCGCCCCGACCGTCCGGTGAAGCCGTGGCGGGTGAGGTGGCGGGCCCGGTTGGAGGCGGTGCGGGCGCGCTGCCACCGGCACCCGCACTGGATGTTCGGCACGCACGCGGTCAGCTCGCTGCTCGGGCTGCCGCCGTTCATGTTCAGCACGGTCCTGGCCGGGCTCGCGGGCATGTCCACCGCGCTGTTCCTGGCGACCGGCGTGGTCGGCCGGTTCGTGCGGTTCAGCGTGCTGGCCGCCTCCCCCGCCGCCCTCTCGGGCTTCCTGCACCCCTGAGCAGGCCCCGCTGAAGGAGCCCTGGACAGCACGATGCCCCGATCAGGTCGGGGATCGACCCGATCGGGGCAAGCGGCACTACTTCGCGGTGACGTCCTGGTAGAGCCCGATGGCCGTGCGCATGGTGTCGCGCGCCCGTCCCCGGTCACCGGCCAGGTCGTAGGCCTGGGCCAGCAGGAACCACGGCCGCCAGTCCTGCGGCGCGGCCTCGACGTCGGCCTTGCGCCGCTCGAACCACTCGTCGGCGGCCTCCCGCTCGACCCGCCCGGACGGCATCCTCGGCAGCTCGGACAGGTCGGGCAGCGCGCCCTGCTCGTCCAGCTCCCGCGCCATGGCCTCGGTGGCGAACCCGAACCGCAGGTTCGACCACACCACCCACACCCCGATCACCGGCATGATCAGCACGCCGACGCCCAGGGCGATCCCGACCGGCTCGCCGCTGCCCAGCAGCGCGACCGCGCGCCCGCCCAGCAGGACGAAGTAGACCACCAGCGCGGCGATGGCGATCATCGCCGCGGTGCGGGCCCTCACAGGTCCAGGTACTTGTCGAGTCCGACCGACAGGCCGGGGTGGTCGAACACCGACCGCACGCCCAGCAGGACGCCCGGCATGAACGAGGACCGGTGCAGCGAGTCGTGCCGCAGGGTCAGCGTCTCGCCCTCGGTGCCGAAGACGACCTCTTGGTGGGCGATCATCCCGGCGATCCGCAGCGAGTGCACCCGGACCCCGTCGACCTGCGCCCCGCGCGCCCCGTCCAGCTCCTGGGTGGTGGCGTCGGGCATCGCGTCGACCCCGGCGGCCTCGCGGGCGCGGGCGATGAGCTGCGCGGTGTGCGCGGCCGTGCCCGAGGGCGCGTCGGCCTTGCGCGGGTGGTGCAGCTCGATGACCTCGGCCGAGTCGTAGTACTTCGCGGCCAGCTCGGCGAACCGCATGGTCAGCACCGCGCCGATCGCGAAGTTCGGCGCGAACAGCACGCCGGTGCCCGGCTCGTCGCCGAGCCACCCGGCGATCTCGCCGAGCCTCGCCGGGTCGAGCCCGGAGGTGCCGACGACGGCGTGGACGCCGTTCTCGACGCAGAACCGGACGTTGGCCATGACCGCGTCGGGGTGGGTGAAGTCGACCGCGACCTCGACCCCGGCGTCGGTGAGCGCGGACAGCGGGTCGTCCGGGACGAGCTCGGCCGCGACGACCAGGTCGGCCGCCGCGCCGACGGCCTTGACGACCTCGCCGCCCATCCGGCCCCGTGCCCCGATCACGCCGACCCGGATCGGATCGGCGGCAGAACGCTGACTCAAGAGATCACCTCGTGCACCTGGTGCGGCAAGTCCTCGATCGAATCGTAGGGACCGACCACGGCGGCGGCGACGGGGCGTCGCAGCAGCTCGGCGGCCAGCTCCGCGACCTCGGCGGAGGTCACCGCGTCGACCCGCTCCAGGGTCTGCTCCACGGACAGGTAGTCGCCGTAGTTCAGCTCGCCCTTGCCGACGCGGGACATCCGGGAGCCGGTGTCCTCCAGGCCCAGCACCATCGCCCCGCGCAGCTGCCCCTTGGCCCTGGCGATCTCGGCGTCGGTGAGCCCGTTCGCCACGACCTCGGCCAGCACGTCCCGGATCACGCCCGCCACGTCGCCGAGCCGGTCGGGCTGGCAGCCCGCGTAGACCGACCACGTCCCGGTGTCCGCGTAGGACCCGACGGACGAGTACACCTGGTACGCGAGCCCGCGCCGCTCCCTGACCTCCTGGAACAGCCGCGAGCTCCTGCCGCCGCCGAGCGCCGCGTTCAGCACGTTGAGCGCGAACCGCCGCTCGTCGTGCCGGTCGAGCGCCCGCACGCCCAGCATGAGGTGCGCCTGCTCGGTGTCGTCGCTGTGCAGCACCAGCCGGTCGACCGGGTCGACGCGCACCTCGCCGCCGCGCGGGGGCACGGGCGTGCCGGGCACGTCCAGCAGCCGCTCGCCGACGCGCTCGCGCGCCAGCTCCAGCACCCGCTCGTGGTCGACGTTGCCCGCCGCCGAGAGCACCATGCTGGGCAGCGAGTAGCGGCCCCGGTAGAACGCGTACAGCGCGTCGCGGTCCATGTCCGTGATGGACTGCTCGCTGCCCAGCACGGAGCGGCCGAGCTCGTGGCCGCCCATGAGGGCTTCGAGGAACGCGTCGTGCAGCAGGTCCTCGGGGTCGTCGTCGCGCATGGCGATCTCCTCCAGGACCACGCCGCGCTCGGTCTCGAAGTCGCGCTGCTCGCACAGCGCGTCGAAGACCACGTCGCACACCAGGTCGACCGCCAGCGGCAGGTCGGAGTCCAGGACGTGCGCGTAGTAGCAGGTGTGCTCCTTGGCGGTGAACGCGTTCAGCTCGCCGCCGACGGCGTCGATCTCCTCGGCGATGGCCGCCGCCGTGCGCCGCGCGGTCCCCTTGAACAGCAGGTGCTCCAGGTAGTGCGCCGCGCCCGCGACCTCGGGGGCCTCGTCGCGCGAGCCGACCTGCACCCAGAGCCCCACGGCGGCCGAGCGCGCGCCGGGGATGTGCTCGGTGATCACCCTCAGCCCGGACGGGAGCAGGGTGCGCCGCACCACCACGCCCGACGGGCTCTCCTCCAGCAGCTCGGTCACACCCCGCCCAAGCGGACGGGGGCCGGGGGGCCCCGGGGCCCCCGGCCGCC
>NZ_JBQGCX010001130.1:0-4074 GCF_052038725.1 Actinosynnema sp. | reverse complement strand
CCACCGCGCGGTGGCGCCGTTCGGCCGATCGCCGGGCTGCGAGAAGAGCTGTGGCCTCCCGACTGCGAATTCGACGGAGTTCGGGGGAAGCGTATACGGGCAGATCAGCGACAGGACAGCCACTTGTTCGAGTAGGCGCTGACCGTCCGATCGGGTAGGCCCAAAAGGACAGCGCGCGCCCTTTCCGGTGAAATCTTCCGAAAGTCTTGACAGTCGACTCCGGCAACCAGGGGAAAGCGGTTCGGCGCGCCGTTCACGGGTGCGGGACCGACGAAGTCGGGACGCTGTTCCCGAAACGCCTTCCCGCGCGGCGGAGCGGCATTCCAAGCCCTCGGCCGGCCGCGGCCGAGTAGGATGGGCGCCATGGACGGCGCGTCGGGGCAGGACACCGGGACCGGTGGGATCGCCGCGCCCGCGGAGCGGCAGCCGATCACCGACAAGCGGCTGCTGCGCGGCGCCCGCACCCGGCGGGCCGTGCTGCGCCACGCCGTGGACGTCGCCTCCCTGGAGGGCCTGGAGGGCCTGAGCTTCGGCAGGCTCGCCGCCGACACCGGGATGAGCAAGGCCGGGGTGCAGACCCTGTTCCGCAGCAAGGAGATCCTGCAACTGGCGGCGGTCGAGCACGCGCGCGAGATGTTCGTCGACGCGGTGATCAGGCCCGCGCGCTCCGCGCCGAGGGGCGCCGAGCGGCTGCGCGCGCTGATCGAGCACTGGATCGTCTACGCCGAGACGCCGCTGTTCGCGGGCGGCTGCTTCCGGGCGGCGAACCTCGCCGAGTACGACAGCAGGCCGGGGCCGGTGCGCGACGCGCTGTTCCGCGACCAGCGGGTGTGGGTCGGGGTCATCGCGGGCGAGCTGCGGCACGCGGTGGAGTCGGGCGGGATCGCCGAGCTGGACGCGGACCTGGTGGCCTTCCAGATCGACGCGCTGCTGTGCGCGGTGAACACCGCGCTGCGCGTGGGGGACGACAGCGCGACGGACAAGGCGCGCCGCGTGGTCGAGGGGTTCCTGGCGCCACCGCGGTGACCGCGGGCCCCCGGCGGGACCCGCGGCCACCCGTGCGCGCGTGCGGCGCGGTCAGCCGGCCTTGGCGGGCTTGGGCAGCAGGAACACCATCACCGAGGCGGCCAGCGCGATGACGAAGGTGGCGATCGAGGACATCGCGAACGCGTGCCCGCCCGCGGCCACCGGGCCGACCCGCTCGGGGTGGAAGGCGTTGAAGAAGACCGCGCCGACGACCGCCACGCCCAGCGCCCCGCCGACCTGCTGCGCGGTGGACAGCGCGCCGGAGGCCATGCCGACGGTCTCCGGGACGACCCCGGCGAGCACGGTGTTGAGCAGCGGGGTGATCAGCAGGCCGCCGCCCGCGCTCTGGAGCACCAGGGTCGGGATGACCAGCGCGGGGCTCAGCTCGGGCCCGGTCAGCAGCACGACCGCGGTGGCCAGGTAGCCCGTCGCCAGGACGACCGAGCCGACCTCCAGCACGCGGCGGCCGTACCTGGGCACGATCCGGCCGGCGATCATGCTGAAGACGAAGAACGTGGTGGCGGCCGGGGTGTAGACCAGGCCCGCGCCCAGCGCGGACATGCCGAGGCCCTGCTGCATCGCGATGGACAGCGCCAGGTAGTAGGAGCTGAGCAGCGCGTAGACCGACACGACCAGCACGATGCCCAGCGAGAAGGAGCGCTGGGAGAACAGCGAGAGCCTGAGCAGCGGGTCGCCGCCGCGCCGGGCGACGCCGCGCTCGACCGCCGTGAACACCGCGAACGCGACCGCGCTGGCGGCAAGGCACGCCCAGGTCCACCACGGCCAGCCCGCCTCGCGCCCCTGGATGAGCGGGAAGGTCAGCAGGAGCAGCGCGGCGCTGAGCGAGGCGACGCCCGCGAAGTCGAGCCTGCGGGCGCCGTCCGCCCGCGACTCGGGGATGACGCGGTAGGCCAGCAGGATGGTGACCAGGCCGATGGGCACGTTGACCCAGAACACCGAGCGCCAGTCGGAGCCGAGCAGGTCGGCGCTGATGAGCAGGCCGCCGACGAGCTGGCCGCTGACGCTGGCCATGCCGATGACGATGCCCAGCACGCCGAACACCCGGTGCCGCCCCTCGGCGGGCACGACCAGCGCGATGACGGCGAACACCTGCGGCACCATCATGGCCGCGCCCAGGCCCTGCGCGACGCGGGAGCCGATCAGCGTGGCGGGGTCCTGGGCCAGCGCGCAGGCGATCGAGGAGAGGGTGAACAGCGCGGTGCCCAGCACGAAGACGCGCCTGCGGCCGAACAGGTCGGCCAGCCTGCCCCCGGTGATCAGGAAGACCGCGTAGGCGAGCTGGTAGCCCGCCAGGGTCCACTGGAGCTGGCCGTCCGAGGCGCCGAGGTCGCCCTGGATCGCCGGGCCGGCCACGACGACGATGAACGAGTCGAGGATGGCCATGAACATCCCGACCATGACGATCGACACGGCGCCCCACGGGATGGCGGGCGCGGCTCGCGGCGGTAAGCCCGCTGGGGCGACGACTGGTTCCGGCGCTTTCGCCACGGGGGCAGTCCCTTCTCATCCGCTCTGGGTCGGGCGCTCCCCCCTCTCGGGTGGGGCGCCCCAGCACGCTGGAGAGCATACGACCGACCGTATTTCATCAGCAACCAGGTGCGCGTCAGCGCGTCCCGGTGGGTTCGGGCACCCCCGGCAGGGCGTCCCGACCGGACGCGTCGCCGAGCGCGAACGCCGTCGGGTCCGGGCGGCGCGTGGCGCGCCAGTAGCCCGTCCCGGTGCCCGGCCAGGACTGCCGGTTGTGCCCGGTGCTGTCGAGGAACCAGCTGTGGCACCCGCCGGTGTTCCACACCGACTTGGCGAGCTTGGCGTGCAGCCGGTCGTTGAACTCGCGCTGCACGTCCGCGCGCACCTCCAAGCGGGTGGCCCGGCGGCGGCGCATCAGCCGCAGGCACTCCACGACGTAGTGCAGCTGCGCCTCGATGACGAACAGGATCGACTGCGCCCCTCCCCCGGAGTTCGGGCCCATCAGCATGAACAGGTTCGGGAACCCGGCGACGGTCATGCCCAGGTAGGCGGTCATGCCCTCGCGCCACGCCTCCTGGATGGTCAGCCCGCCCGCGCCGACGATGCGCTCGTTCGCGCAGCGGTTCTCGGTGGAGAACCCGGTGCCGAGCACGACCACGTCCGCCTCGTGCTCCCGCCCGTCCTCGGTCCTGATCCCGCGCTCGGTGAACCCGGTGATGCCCTCGGTGACCAGGTCGACGTCCGGGCGCTGGAGCGCCGGGTAGTAGTCGTTGGCCAGCAGGACGCGCTTGCAGCCGATGGTGAAGTCCGGGGTGAGCTTGGCCCGCAGCACGGGGTCGGGCACCTGCTTGCGCAGCATCCGCAGCGAGGCCGCCTGGAGCACCTTGAGCAGGCGCGGGTGCAGGAAGGCCAGCACCGGCAGCTCGTGGGTCCAGTAGGCGAACAGCCGGTACAACCGCTGCGCGGGCGGGAAGAGCGCGAACAGCCGGTGCTCGAACCGGGTCAGCGGCCGGTCGGCCTTGGGCAGCAGCCACTGCGCGTGCCGCTGGAAGACCTCGACGTGCCCGGCGACCCCGGCGATCTCCGGGACGAACTGCACGGCGCTGGACCCGGTGCCGATGATCGCGACCGGCTTTCCCCTCAGGTCCACCGAGTGGTCCCAGCGGGCGGAGTGGAACCCCTCGCCCGTGAAGTCGGACAGGCCGGGGAAGTCCGGCACGTTCGGCACGTGCAGCGCGCCGTGGGCCAGCACGACCACGCGCGGGCGGAACTCCTCGCCCGCCGCGGTGCGCACCGTCCAGCGGTCGGCGGCCTCGTCGAACTCGTAGGACACCGCCTCGGTGTTGAAGCGGATGTGCCGGTCCAGCCCGCGGTCCTTCACCACGCGCTTGACGTAGTCCAGGATCTCCGGCTGGCCCGCGTAGGTGCGCGTCCAGCTGCGGTTGGGCGCGAACGAGTAGGAGTACATCATGCTGGCCACGTCGCAGGCGCACCCCGGATAGGTGTTCTCGCGCCACGTGCCGCCGACGTCGTCGGCCTTCTCCAGGATCACGAAGTCGG
>NZ_JBQGCX010001129.1:0-7493 GCF_052038725.1 Actinosynnema sp. | reverse complement strand
TCGTTGAACGGACCGTTCAACCGAGCTTTGGCCACCTGAGGGTGGCGGTGGCGCGGTACGCGGTGGCGCCGTGCGCGGTGACTCGTGTGCGGCTGTGCGGTGGCTCGTGTGCGGCGGTGCGGCGGTGCGTGGTGGGGCAGTTCGCGGTGTGCGTTGCGGTGGTGCGGCAGTTCGCGGTGCGCGGTGTGCGTTGCGGTGGTGCGTGGTAGGGCAATGCGCGGTGTGCAGTTGTGGCAGTGCGTGGTGCTGCGGTGTGGTGCGATCCGGTTGAACGGTCCGTTCAACCGGCTGGTGTGGAGGAGGCCGCCCCGGCGGGCAAGCCCTCCCCAAGCCACCGGCAGGCCAGCCACCGGGACCCCCAAGCCACCGGGACCCCCAAGCCACCGGCACCCCCAAGCCCACCGGCAGGCCGATCGTGGACGGCGGTCACGCCCGGCCCGCCGGGGGAGCGCGCTCCCCCGGCGCTAGCGGGGCAGTGGTCTGCCCGCTGCCAGCAGCCTCAGCGCGCTCACCGACGGCACCAGGGCGTACACCGCGCCCGTGGTGCGCACGAAGCGCCGGAAGCCCAGTTCGCCCCGGCTCCCTCCCGCCTCCACCGTCCCCCCGCCCTCGACCCCGATCACCGGGTCCGTCCCGGTCGGCGCCCCCGTCGCCCCGCCCGCGAACGACGGGTCGTTCGCCCACGCCCGCTGCTGGAACTCGAACTGCTCCGCCAGCGACGTGCAGTGCGCCACGAACACCAACCCCCGCTCCGCCCCCGGCTCCGCGTCGTGCGGCGGGCCGAACGGGATGCCCCTGCGCATGATCCGGTGCGTCCTCGGGGACGGGTCCGTGAACGAGCGGGGGTTCGTCTTGCGGATGTGGGACGTGCACGGGGTCGTCGTGCCCAGGGGGTCGTCCGCGTAGTCGAAGTCGTTCTCCACCGGCCCGGTCGGCCGCGCGAGCGGGGTTCCGTCCAGCCTCCTGCCCACCAGCAGCGACCCCATCCGCTCCGGCCCGACCTCCGGCGCCATCGCCCACGCGTGCGCCTCCACCGCCGCCCGCCACCCGGCCACGTCCTGGCTCAGCCTGCGCACCACCTGGATCGACCCGTCCCTCAACCACGCGGCCACCACCGGCTCCACCTCCCGCTCCGTGCGGTGCCCGAGCACGAACTCGCCCGCGTTCACCAGCACCGCCCCAGGGTGGTCCAACCTGCGCCCCGGTCGGGCCGGGTCCTCGCGGTGGAAACCGCGCACGGCGGGCTGCGAGATCCCGTCCTTGTAGCCGAAGTGCTCGTGACCGGCCAGCGCCCCCGGCAGAGTCTCCCCGTCCTGCACGTGCAGCCGCCGCACCCCCAGCAACCGGTCCAGCAGGTCCAGCTGCCGGGTCGTCGCCCGCAACCGCTCCCGCGTGTCCGAGGCCACCGTGACCACCGCGTGCACCGCGCTCCCCGCCCCGCCGAACACCCACCCCCCTGGTCCGGACTCCCCGGTGTCCCCGTTCGCCCCCGCCCGCGCCAGCGCCCCCTCCACCAGCAGCGGGTCGACCGCGCGCAGGTCCGCCTCCGCCGCGGTCGGGTCGGCGGCCACGGCCAGCACGCCCGGCGCGGTCAGCGACAGGTTCACCCAGGTCGCCCGCAGCGTCGCCGGGTCCTCGCCGAACGTCGCCCGCCCCAGCGAGAACGCCTCGTTGAAGTCCTCGACGTCGGCGGTCACCGACACGTGGCCGAGCATCCCGGCCAGCCACGTCCGCGCCAGCCGCGCGTCCCCGAACCGCAGGAACCTGAGCTGCTGGTGGTCCTTGTTGAACGCGGCCAGCACGTTCCCCTGAACCTCGCGCGACACCCGCAGCGGCGGGTCCGACTCGCCCGGTCGAGCGGCGTTCAGGCGCACAAGCCCGGTCATCCGGCATCCCCCGATCCCCGTTGGCTCCCCCTGCGGAACAAGGAGCGCGAACGGGGCCGGGTGGATACCGGACCTCGCCGAATTCCCCGCCGATGTGTTCCGCGCACCGGTTTCCACCTGCGGAAACCGCAAAACCGGCGGCGGGGAGCGCGCCCGGCGGGAAGAACTCCCGCGCCCGCCGGGCGACGCCGTGGTGAACCACCGCCGAATCGACGGCGCGAGTCCGCCGGAACAGCGGGACTCCCCGATCAGCCGCCGTTGTACGGCTGGTGCCCGCGCGCGCGGAACACCCTGGGGGTGTTCGCGGTGACCCGCAGCACCGAGTCGTACATGGCCCGGCCGATGCCCGCGCGGGCGCGCGCGGCCGGGTGGGTGGCGCCGTAGTCCTCCAGGTGCGAGGCCGTGTCGCCCCGGAACGCGCCGGACGCGAACAGCGCGTAGGTGATCATCGGCTTGCCCTGGGCGTCGAACACGACGCCCGCCTCGTTGCGCCCGTCGTCGAACCAGCCCGCCTTGGTGGCCACGTTCAACCGCTCCGGGGAGGTCAGCCGCGCCCGGATGCCGTCGTTGAACGAGGTCAGCGACCGCAGCACGGTCAGCAGGTGCGCCGTGGACGCCGCCGACAGCAGCTCGCCGCGCACCAGCTTCTGCAGCAGCGTGAACGTCTCGCGCGGGGTGGTCGTGCCGAGGAAGAACCGGTTCGGGTTCGCCACCGGCACCACCTGGGTGGCCGTGAAGCCCTTGGACCGCAGGATCTCGTTCAGCTCCAGCGCCGGGACCACCAGGCCGCACAGCCGCACCGCGGTGTTGTCCGAGACGGTGAGCAGCGTCGCCAGGACGTGCCCGAGCGTCACCGAGCTGGGGTACGCGCCGTCCAGGCCGAAGATGCCGTCGGTGTCCTGGATGACGATGGCCTCGGTCACGTCGACCCGCTGGTCGAGCGCGAGCAGCCCCCGGTCGACCTTGTCCAGCACCGCGACCGCGACCGCGATCTTGTTGACGCTGTACGCCTCGACCACGCGGTCCGCGTTGTCCTCGACGGCGGGCTTGAGCGTGCCGTCCGGGTCGCTGAACGCGATGTGCGAGGACCAGGTGCCGCCCGCGAGCGCCTTCTGCGCCTGGTAGGTCCAGTTGATCTTCAGTCGGGACAGGTCCGCGCTGGTCGGGATGAGCGACTCCCAGTCGACGCCCTCGCTCGCGGCCGTCGGCTGCGCCGAGGCGACACCGCCCAGCGCGACCGTGGCCGCCGCCGCGCCGCCGAGGCCCAGCGCGGCCCGGCGCTTGAACTGCTCACTCCCCATGACATCCCCCAATCGGTCGATGCCGGTCACGCTGAGGTGACCTTGCATCCGTTCTGTACGGAGGGAAGTAGTACAGAGGGTTGCTCGCAGTCACTCTTTTTGGTGAAAAAGTTTCGGAATTCCGAAGTCAGTAGCGTGGACGCCCATGAAATCAGGGGTTTTCGTGATCACGGGCGCAACGCGGGGCATCGGCGCGGCCACCGCGCGCATGGCCGAGCGGGACGGCTACCGGGTCGTGCTCGCCGCGCGCGACGTCGACGCCCTGCGCCACCGGGAGGGCGGGAACGTGCGCGTCCGCGCCTGCGACGTCCGCTCCTGGGAGCAGGTCTCCGGCCTGTTCGAGTGGGTCCTGGCGGAGTGGGGGCGGGTCGACGTGGTGCTCGCCAACGCCGGGGTCAGCGTCGACACCTCCTTCACCACCGACGACGGCGACCCGCCGGACACCTGGACCGACATGGTCGTCACCAACGTGTGCGGCCCCGCGTTCACCGCCCGCGCCGCCATGCCCGCCCTGATCGCCTCGCGCGGGCACCTGCTGCTCACCGGCTCCGCCTCCGGGCGCGGCGTGCGGCCGGGGACCCTCTACTCGGCCACCAAGTGGGCCGTCACCGGGCTGGCGCAGGGCCTCCGGGCCGAGTGCGTCGGCACCGGCGTGCGGGTCACCGTCGTGCAGCCGGGGCTGACCGACACCGGGTGCGTGCCCGCCTCGCGCGCGGACGACCCGAAGCTCGCGCCCGAGGACGTCGGCCGCGCCGTCATGTACGCCGTCTCGCAGCCGCCCGGCGTGGACGTCAACGAGATCCTGCTGCGGCCCGTCGGGCAGGCCGCGCACCGCTAGCGACGGGTCCGGCGGGACCGCGGACGGCCCCGCCAGACACCTCGACCGCGTCCTACCCGACCGAGCAGCGAGCCCCGTTCACCGTGAAGGCCGCGGGCGGCTGGTTGGTCCCGCCGTGCGAGCCGTTGAACCCGAGGGTCACCGACCCGCCCGGCCGCACCGCGCCGTTCCAGGCCACGTTGGTCGCGCGCACCCGGCTGCCCTCCTGGCTCCACACCCCGGACCAGGACTGGGTGATCCGCTGGTCGCCGGGGAACGAGAAGCCCAGCTCCCAGGCCGTCCACGCGGTGGCGCCGGTGTTGCGCACCACCAGGTTCGCGGTGAAGCCGCCCTGCCACGAGTTGGCCTGGTACGACACCGAGCAGCCGCCCTCCGGCTGCTGCGGGGCCTCGGCGACCTCCGCCGCCCACGAGGCCAGCCACACCAGCGCCGAGTTCCAGTTCACCGTGACCTCGTTGACCGAGTACGCCTCGATGTGGTCCACGAAGCACTTCTGCGGCGCGCAGCCCTGGAGCAGCCTGGCCGCGATCGGGTCCTGCAGCGCGCTGTTCGGACCGCCCGACAGCACGCCGGGGGGCGCGATCGGCAGCGACGGGTCCAGCTGGTTCGCCCAGTGCCGGTGGTGCACGTTCCGCACCGGCTGCTCCCCGTACCCGGTGACGTACGAGTACCCGACCGGGTTGCGGCCCAGCAGGTAGTGCAGCGCCTCGAACGCGCCGTCCCGGTACTTGGCCTGGCCGGTCAGGTCGAACGCGATGCTGAGCACGCCGCCGTTGTTGGCGACCAGCCCGTTCGAACCCCAGTCGTAGGTCGCGGTGTCGTACGGGGCCGGGTAGTTCTGCGCCGCCGCCTGCGCCAGCATCCCGTCCGCGACCTGCGCGAACCGGGCCCTGGTCGCCGCGACGTCGGCGGCGGGCAGGGTGTTCGGGACCAGCGCGAGCGTCACGTCGCCCAGCGGCGCGGTGTACCCCCAGTCGACGCCGCGGCCGTTCAGCGCCGCCGCCTTGTAGTGCGGCGACGAGGTGACGTCGGCGCGGTAGCCGGACTTGCCGGTGGTGGTGAGCAGCTCGGCCGCCGCCCAGTAGAACTCGTCGCTGACGTCGTTGTCGTTGTACGCGCCGCCGCCGGTGGCGTCGTTCGGGTCGGCGAGCTTGGCCGGGTTGGCCTTCGCCGCCGCGTAGGCCCGCTCGGCCGCCGCGAGGGCGCGGTCGGCGAACGCCGGGTCGACCGAGCGCCACAACCGCGCGGCCTGCGCCGCCACGGCCGCGGTGTTCAGGGTCGCCGCGGTGCTCGTCGGGGACAGCCTGCGGGCCTGCGGGTCCTGGTGCGGGAGCAGGGGGAGGCCGGTCCAGTTCACGTCGTGGATCTTGTGGTGGACCATGCCGTCCGGGGCCTGCATCCGGAGCAGGAACTCGACCTCCCAGCGGGCCTCGTCCAGCACGTCCGGCACGCCGTTGCCGCTCTCCGGGATGTTCAGCTTCCCGTCGCCGAGCGCCGCCTCGGTGCCCTTGAGCTTGGCGCGCTCGTAGGAGTTGAGCACCTGCCAGACCGAGATGCCGCCGTTGACCACGTACTTGCCGTGGTCGCCCGCGTCGTACCAGCCGCCCCGCACGTCCAGGGTGTAGCCGCAGTCCACCAGGCAGCCGACGGCGCTGTCGCCCTTGTTCGGGGCGACGTCGACATGACCGGCCGGGCGGGCGTAGGTCTCACCCACGTGGGCGGCCTCGATCGGGGTGCCGCTGCGCTGGTGGTAGAAGAACTTCAGCGCGTCGGTGCGCAGGTCCCCCAGGTGGGAGGTGCCGATGTCGAACGGGAAGCTCGACTCCTCGCCGACGGTGAGCACGTAGCCCTCGCCCGCGGTCTCCACGGCGGAGAAGTCGACCAGGTGCACCGGGTCGCCCGAGGCCGCGTCGGCGGGCTTCGGGGTGGTGGTGCCGCGCGCGACGGTGGCGCCGCCCCTGGTCAGGGTCCACGGCTGCGGGGAGGTCGACGGGTGCAGCGCGGTGGCGCGCTTCGGGCCCTTCGGCAGGTAGCCGACCTGGTCGACGAGGACCTTGCGCGACGGGCCGGTGGGCTCGCCGCCCGGCGGCTTCACCCCGCCGACGAGGGAGACGTCGTCCACGCAGACCGTGCTGTCCTCGGCCAGCGCGCCGAGGTGGAAGGTCAGCTGGCCCGCTCCCGCGTCGGGGAAGTCCAGCTCCGAGGTGAAGGTGAAGGTGAAGCTCTGGCGCTCGGTGGTGAGCTGCACGTCCTGCTTGGCGATCTGGCGGTACGGGCTGACGCCCTCGCCGAGCGCGGCGGCGGCCGGGCGCGCGCGGTCGGCGCGGGCGGTGAACTTCAGCACGTACTGCTGGCCCGCCTCGAACGGGACGCCGTTCTGGCCGATCAGGGCGTCCCACGGGTTGGCGGTGCCGCCGGGGACCCGCGCGCACAGCTCGCCGTCGACGAGCCGGTTGGTCACGCCGGAGCCCGCCCACCAGGGGTCGGCGGTGCCGGAGGCGAACGACCCGTTGACGATCCGCTCGTAGGCCTGCGTCACGCTGGGTGACTGCGCCCGATCGGGGGTCGCCCGCTGGTCCGATTGCGCGGTGGCGGGGGGCGCGGTGGCCGCTGCCGCCAGGAGGGCCAGTGCGGCCGAGATGGCTGTCGCACGCCGGGGGGCGGGGGTGCGCGGTCTCATGCGGTCTTCCTCCGTCTGCTCTGACGTCGGGTGAACACGGTCCTGGGAGCGCTCCCAGGGAGGGTAGGCGCAGTTCGGGGCCGGGACAAGGACGGGCTTGACCTCCAGTGCGGTTCACGTCGCAGGCTGGGGGGCCGGTGACGCGGGAAGGGGAGTGCGGTGCGGTTGGTGCGGATGGCGGAGTTCGGCGGGCCCGAGGTGCTGCGGGTGGAGCAGGCGCCCGACCCGGTGCCCGGTGCGGGGCGGGTGCTGGTGGAGGTGGTGTGGGCGGCGATCACGTTCGTGGAAACGCAGGTGCGGGCCGGTAACGCTCCGTGGCCGGTTCGGGTGCCGCTGGTGCCGGGTGGCGGGGTGGCCGGAGTGGTGACCGCGGTGGGGGAGGGGGTCGGCGGGGAGCTGCTGGGGCGGGCGGTGGCGGCGAGCACCGGTGGGAGCGGGGGGTACGCCGAGCGGGTGGTGGTGGACGCGGTGGAGGCGGTGGTGGTGCCGGACGGGGTCGGGCTGGACGAGGCGGCGGCGCTGATCGCGGACGGGCGGACGGCGGTGCTGAACCTGGCGGCGGCGGGGTTGGCGGTGGGAGGGCCTGCGGTGGGCGAGCCTGTGGAGAGCGGCGCCGCGGTGGGCGAGCCTGCGGTCGGGCTGGGCGGCGCCGCGGCGAGCGGGGCGGGGAAGCGGGTGCTGGTGCTCGCCGCGGCCGGTGGGGTGGGGAGCCTGCTGGTCCAGCTGGCGACGGCCGCGGGCGCGGAGGTGGTGGGCGCGGCGGGTGGGGCGCGCAAGGTCGAGCTGGT
>NZ_JBQGCX010001128.1:0-2283 GCF_052038725.1 Actinosynnema sp. | reverse complement strand
CCGTACGCGCCGCAGGTCGTGGGCACGCACTGCTCGCGCCGGAGGTGACCCGCCGCGTCCTGGCCCGCTTCGCCGCACCGGTCCCGCAGGCCGCGCCCGCCGCCGCCGCCCCGAACCGGCCCGCGGACCTGACGGACCGGGAGTACGAGGTGCTGGTGCACCTGGCGCGCGGGACGAGCAACGCGGAGATCGCGGCGCACCTGCACCTGGGGGAAACGACGGTGAAGACGCACGTGTCGCGCGTGCTGGCCAAGCTGGGCCTGCGCGACCGCACCCACGCGGTGGTCTACGCCTACGAGCACGGGGTGGTCGCGCCGGGGCAGGGGTGAGGTCGCCTGCGGCCGGCCGCGCGGCTCCAGCGCGGTGACCACCCCGGTGCCCACCAGGGGCGGGGACCGCCGCCGTCGTGAGCAGACCGTCGACCTCCAGCACCACCGGTGGGCCGACGACCGCCCTGGTGCGCGCGTCCAGCAGCCGCGCGGTCCCGTCCCGGCAACCGATCGCGACCGGGTCGCGCCCGCCGTCCACCACCGGCGGCCCGGTTCCCCGCGCAGGAACGCCGCCACCTCCGCGTCCACCCCGCCGTCCCGCCACGCGCCGTCGAACACCGCCACCGGCAGTGCGGCGCCCGCCGATCCGAGAGCCACCCAGCCCTCCCCAAAATCCCCTGAACAGGTGTCACCCATACAACCCGAACGGGGGTCGCGCCAGAGCCGTCCGGCACCGCGCCGCCAGAGCCGACCGGTGGAACCCGCCGCCGCATCCGGCACATCCCGCACGGGCCGGTCGACGCTGTCACCACCCCCGCCGACCAGGCACTGTTAGGATTCAGAAGAACAGGCGCCGACAGCTCGCACGGGGGTCGCCAGGGTGAACGTCCTCTTGACGCCGACCCGTGCGCCGAGCCGTGCCGGGACGCGCGAGCCCATCACGGGCCACCGCTCCGGTGACGTGCCGCATCCCCCTTCCGAGGACGATTTCACCCGTTCAGGGCGTCGCCGGGCCACTGGCGCGGCGGGCGTCCAGGAGCGGCGGGAGCGTCCCGCGTGGCCCATCCTGGGGGAGCGGGCGCGACGGCGGGGAACGCGCCGTCCACAACAGGAGCGTGCACGACCGGACGCGGCGGACCCCGCTGCCCGGTCGTGGTTTCCACAGAACCGAGGAGCGAGATGACTGCGATTGTCCGCGTTGCAGGCCGTGAGGTCCTCGACAGCCGGGGCAACCCGACCGTCGAGGTCGACGTGGAGCTGGAGGGTGGTGCGCTGGGCAGGGCCGCGGTTCCCTCGGGCGCGTCGACCGGCACCCGCGAGGCGGTCGAGCTGCGCGACGGCGACAAGGGCCGCTACCACGGCAAGGGCGTGCGCGCCGCCGTCGACGCCGTCAACGGTGAGATCGCGAAGGCCGTCGTCGGCCTGCCCGCCGAGGCCCAGTCGGACCTGGACCGCGTGCTGATCGAGCTCGACGGCACCGACAACAAGGCCCGCCTGGGCGCGAACGCCACCCTCGGCGTCTCGCTCGCCGCCGCCAAGGCCGCCGCCGCGCAGCACCACCTGCCGCTCTACCGCTACGTCGGCGGCGTGTTCGCGCACCTGCTGCCCATGCCGATGATGAACATCATCAACGGCGGCGAGCACGCCGACAACGCGCTCGACTTCCAGGAGTTCATGATCGCGCCGGTGGGCGCGACGACCTTCGCCGAGGCCGTGCGCGTCGGCTCCGAGGTCTTCCACACCCTGCGCAAGGAGCTCAGCGCGGCGGGCCACAACACCAACGTCGGCGACGAGGGCGGCTTCGCGCCGAACCTCACCTCCGCCGACGAGGCCCTCCAGTTCGTCGTCAACGCCATCGAGAAGTCCGGCTACACCCCCGGCGACGACGTGGCGATCATGCTCGACCTGGCCGCCTCCGAGTTCTTCAAGGACGGCGTCTACGACTACAAGGGCGCGGGCGTCAAGCGCACCGTCGACGAGCACGTCGCCTACCTGGCCGAGCTGGTGGCCAAGTTCCCCATCCTGTCCATCGAGGACGGCATGGACCAGGACGACACCAAGGGCTGGAAGCAGCTCACCGAGGCCATCGGCGACCGCGTGCAGCTCGTCGGCGACGACCTCTTCGTCACCAACTCCGCGCGCCTGCGCGAGGGCATCGAGAAGGGCGTCGCCAACTCGATCCTCGTGAAGGTCAACCAGATCGGCACGCTGACCGAGACGCTCGACACGGTGGGGATGGCCACGCGGTCCGCCTACTCCTCGGTGATGTCGCACCGTTCCGGAGAGACGGAGG
>NZ_JBQGCX010001127.1:0-10704 GCF_052038725.1 Actinosynnema sp. | reverse complement strand
GTCGGTGCCCATCGCCGGGCACACGCCGCAGTCGAAGCACGGCGTCCACCGGCAGTCGTCCTGCTCGCGCTCGTCCAGGGCGTCCTGCCAGTCCGCCCAGAGCCACTCCTTGTCCAGCCCGGAGTCCAGGTGGTCCCAGGGCAGGACCTCCAGCTCCTCGCGCTCGCGGGTGGTGAACCACTCCAGGTCCACGCCCAGCGGCTCCAGCTCGGCCTTGGCCGCCTGCACCCAGCGCTCGTAGGAGAAGTGCTCGGACCAGCCGTCGAACCGGCCGCCCTCGCGCCACACCCGCTCGATGACCGCGCCGATCCGCCGGTCGCCGCGCGAGAGCAGTCCCTCGATCAGCGACGGCTGCCCGTCGTGGTAGCGCATCCCGATGTTGCGGCCCAGGTTCCGGTCCGAGTTGACCGCCTCGCGCAGCTTGCGCAGCCTGCGGTCCACGGTCTCCGGGTCGCACTGCCCGGCCCACTGGAACGGGGTGTGCGGCTTGGGCACGAACCCGCCGATGGAGATGGTGCAGCGCACGTCCTTGCGCCCGCTGGCCTCCCGACCGGCGCGGATGACGTTCTTGGCCATCTCGGCGATCTGCAGCACGTCGTCGTCGGTCTCGGTCGGCAGGCCGCACATGAAGTACAGCTTCACCTGCCGCCAGCCCGCCGCGAACGCCGCGCTGACCGTCCGGATCAGGTCCTCCTCCGACACCATCTTGTTGATGACGCGGCGGATGCGCTCGCTGCCGCCCTCGGGGGCGAAGGTCAGGCCCGAGCGGCGGCCGTTGCGGGAGAGCTCGTTGGCCAGGTCGATGTTGAAGGCGTCCACCCGCGTGCTGGGCAGCGACAGGCTGGTGTTGGTGCCCTCGTACCGGTCGGCCAGGCCCTTGGTGACCTCGGCGATCTCGGAGTGGTCCGCGCTGGAGAGCGAGAGCAGGCCGACCTCCTCGAAGCCGGTCGCCTCCAGGCCGCGCTGCACCATCGCGCCGATGCCCTCGATCGAGCGCTCGCGCACCGGGCGGGTGATCATGCCCGCCTGGCAGAAGCGGCAGCCGCGCGTGCAGCCCCGGAAGATCTCCACGCTCATCCGCTCGTGCACGCTCTCGGCGAGCGGCACCAGCGGCTGCTTCGGGTACGGCCAGGCGTCCAGGTCCATCGTGGTGCGCTTGAACACCCGGTAGGGGACCCGCTCGCGGTTGGGCACGACGCGCTGGATGCGGCCGTCCGGCAGGTACTCCACGTCGTAGAACCGGGGCACGTACACGCCGCCGGTCTCGGCCAGCCTGGTCAGGATCTCGTCCCGCCCGCCGGGGCGGCCCTCGGCCTTCCAGGCGCGGACGATGTCGGTGATCTCCAGGACCGCCTCCTCGCCGTCGCCGAGCACGGCGGCGTCGACGAAGCGGGAGATCGGCTCGGGGTTGAACGCGGCGTGCCCACCGGCCACCACGATCGGGTGGTCCTCGGTGCGGTCGGCGGCGTGCACGGGCACGCCCGCCAGGTCGAGCGCGGTCAGCAGGTTCGTGTAGCCCAGCTCGGTCGAGAAGCTGACGCCGAGCAGGTCGAACGCGCCGACCGGCCGGTGGGAGTCCACGGTGAACTGGGGGACGCGGTGCTCGCGCATGAGCGCTTCCAGGTCCGGCCAGACCGCGTAGGTGCGCTCGGCCAGGACGTCCGGCTGCTCGTTGAGCACCTCGTAGAGGATCATGACGCCCTGGTTGGGCAGCCCGACCTCGTAGGCGTCCGGGTACATCAGGGCCCACCGCACCGCGGCGGAGTCCCAGTCCTTGGTGGTGGCGTTCAGCTCCCCGCCGACGTACTGCACCGGCTTGGAGACCCTGGGGAGCAGGGGCTCCAGCAAGGGGAAAACAGAGTCGACGCTCACAACCGACCAGGGTAACCGAGCCCTTGCGCGGACCTAGCGCAGCAGCAGCTTGCCGAGCCTGCGCGCGGCCACCACCACCCCGATCGCGCCGAGGACGAGGAAGTACAGGACCGGCCAGAGCAACCCCCAGTGCAGGTTTCCGCTGTTCAGGTCCCTCATCAGGGTGGTCGCCTGGTACAGCGGGGTGAGCTGGACGAGTCCGCGGACCGCCTCCGGGTAGACCGAGACCGGGTAGAAGGTCGCCGAGAACAGGAACAGCGGCATGATCACCAGCTGGACCAGGTCGAAGTCCTGCCAGCCGCGCAGGAACGTCGTGACGGCCATGCCCACGGCCGCGAACGCGGCGGCGACCAGCAGCGAGGCGGGCAGCATCAGCAGCGCCCACGCCGAGCCCGCCAGGTCCAGGCCGAGCATGACGACGGTGAACCCGGCCGAGTAGAGGCCGCCGCGCAGCAGCGACCAGGCCACCTCGCCGAGCGCGATGTCCATCGGACCGGCCGGGGTGGCCAGCACCGCGTCGTAGGTCTTGGCGTACTTGAACTTCACGAACACGCCGAACACCGCGTCGTAGACGGCCCCGTTCATGGCCGCGGTCGCCAGCAGCGCGGGGGCGACGTACTGCGCGTACGGCACGCCCTCGACGTCGGCGACCAGCCTGCCGATGCCGAAGCCGAGGGAGAACAGGAACAGCAGCGGCTCGACCAGGCCGGTGAGCAGGGGCACCCAGGCCCGGCGGTACACCAGGTAGGAGCGCTCCAGCAGGACGAGCGAGCGGCCCGCGTACAGGCCGGGCGGGACGATCCGCAGGCCGAGCGCGGGCCTCGCCTCACGGGTGGTCACGGGACGAGCCTCCGCCGGTAGACACGGGTTCCGATCAGGGTCCCGACCGCCAGCACGGCGACCAGGAAGGCGACGTGGCCGAGCGCGGCGAGCGCGCCGAGCCCGCCGAACGCGGCCCCCCGCGCCAGCTCGACGCCGTGCCAGGTGGGGGCGATCCAGACCAGCGGGAGCAGCCAGTCGGGAAGCTGCTCGACGGGGAAGAACGCGCCGGTGAACAGGGTCATCGGCATGACGACCAGGCGGAACACGGTGCTGAACGAGTCGGCCTTGTCCCTGGTGGCGCTGAACGCGGTGATCGGGGCGCTGTAGGCGGTGCTGGTGAGCACCGAGACCGGGACGGCCAGCGCGGCGGCCGGGGTGGTGAGCGCCCCGAACAGGGTCGCGGAGACCAGGAAGAAGGCGCCCGCCATCAGGACGAGCAGGGCGTTCCACAGCATGGTGCCCAGGAAGACCTGGGCCGGGGTGATCGGGGAGGCGACGACCGCGTGGTGCCGCTTGCTCCACTTGAACACGTCGATGACCTGGTAGGTCGACTCGTTCACGACGGCCTGCAGGCCCATCACGACCAGCAGCGCGGGCGCCAGGAACTGCGGGTAGGTCAGCCCGCCGGGCAGCTGGTCGGGGGCGATCTGGCTGCCGAGGCCGAAGCCCATGGACAGCAGGAACAGCACCGGGAGCACGAACGCGGAGACGGCGGTGGCGCGCCAGTTGCGGCGGTACCAGACCCAGCGGCTCTCCACGTAGATCAGCACCGCGCGGGCGTTGCCCGACGGGCGTCCGGTGGCGGTCCGGGCGGTGGGCGCGGCGTCGGCGCGCGTGGTGTCGGCGCTGTCGGTGTCGGCGCTGTTGGTGTCGGCGCTGTTGGTGTCGGCGGCCATCAGTCGACCAGCGTCCGGCCGGTGAGCCGCAGGAACACGTCCTCCAGGCTGGAGCGGCGCACCAGGCTCGACACCGGGCGCACCCCGCGCTCCTGGGCGGCGGCGAGCGCGGCCTCGCCGTCGCGGGTGTACAGCAGCACGCGGTCGGGGAGCACCTCGACCCGCTCGGCCAGGTCCTCCAGCCGGTCGGCGGACTGGTTCCCCGGCGGGAAGCGCAGCTCCAGGACCTCGCGGGTGGAGTAGCGGGAGATCAGCTCGGACGGCGAGCCCTCGGCGGCGACGCGCCCGCCGTCCATCACCACGAGCCGGTCGCACAGCTGCTCGGCCTCGTCCATGTAGTGCGTGGTGATGATCAGCGTGACGCCCTCGGCCTTGAGCCGGAACAACCGGTCCCACAGCAGGTGGCGGGCCTGCGGGTCCAGGCCGGTGGTGGGCTCGTCGAGCAGCAGCACCTCGGGCTCGTTGACCAGCGAGCGCGCGATGGTGAGCCGCCGCTTCATGCCACCGGACAGCGGTTCGACCTCGCTGTTCGCGCGCTCGGAGAGCTGGGCGAACTCCAGCAGCTCCCCCGCCTTGGCGCGCACGGCGGCGCGGGAGAGCCCGAAGTAGCGGCCGTACACCTCCAGGTTCTGCCGCACGGTCAGCTCGTTGTCGAGGGTGTCCTGCTGCGGCACCACCCCGATGCGGGCCCGGATGCGCGGGCCGTCCCGGTCCGGGTCCATGCCGAGCACGCGCAGGTCGCCGCCGGAGCGCGGGGAGGTGCAGGAGATCATCCGCATGGTCGAGGACTTGCCCGCGCCGTTGGGCCCGAGGAACCCGAAGGCCTCGCCGCGCTCGACCCGGACGTCGATGCCCCGGACCGCCTCGAACTCCCCGAAGCGCTTGGTCAGCCCGCTGGCCTCTACGAGGGGTGTGGTCACGGTCGCCGACTGTAACCACCTGGCACGGGGTCGGGGCAACGCTTTTTCACACCGGTGCGGAACGCGCGACGGCCCGTCCCGCAGGACTGCGGGACGGGCCGTGGTGCTGGCGGGCGCGCCGGTCAGCGGCGGCTCAGAGCGCGGGGAACCAGATCTTGATCTCGCGCTCGGCGGACTCGACCGAGTCGGAGCCGTGCACGAGGTTGAACTGGACCTCCAGGCCGAAGTCGCCCCGGATGGTGCCCGGCGTGGCCTTCTCGACCGGGTCGGTGCCACCGGCGAGCTGGCGGAACGCCGCGATCGCGCGCGGGCCCTCGATCACCAGCGCCACCAGCGGGCCGCCGGTGATGAAGTCCAGCAGGCCCTCGTAGAAGCCCTTGCCCTCGTGCTCGGCGTAGTGCTGCTCGGCGGTCGCGCGGTCGGCGTTGCGCAGTTCGAGCGCGGCCAGCTTCAGGCCCTTGCGCTCGATGCGGGAGATCACCTCGCCGACCAGGCCGCGCTCGACGCCGTCGGGCTTGACCAGGACCAGGGTGCGCTCGCTCACGGCGGTGGTTCTCCTTGCTCGGTGGGGGTGGTGGGCGACAGCGTATCCGGCGGACCGCCGTGGCATAGTCACCGGCCGTGACGGCTGAGGGCGCGGGGCGCGGGGACACCGGGACGGACGAGCGGGGCGGCGGTCACGGGGGCGGGCACGGCGGCGGGCACGCGGCGACCGCGCTGACCGGCGCGGCGGTGATGTTCGTGCTGCTGAGGCTGCTGGCGGTGTCCCACTACGACTGGCACGTGGCGTTCGCCCTGCTGCACACCCTGGACCTGGAGGACGCGCCCGGCCTGTTCGTCGGCACGTTCATGGCCGACTCGCGGATCAGCAGCGCGCTGCTGATCCTGGTGTCGCCGCTGCTCGTCCTGTACGCCTGGGCCCACCGCCGCCGCGACAAGGTCGCCGCGCTGGCGCTGCCCCTGCTGCCCGCGCTGATGGTCGCGCACGTGATCACCTACCACCGGTGGTGGGTGCCGGTGGCCGCGGTGGCGCTGTCGGCGCTGGTGCTGCTGGTGGAGCGGGCGCGGATGCGGGGGCTGGTGCAGGAGGCGGTGACCTTCCTGATGCGGCGGACCGGGGTCGTGCTGGTGGGCGTGGCGCTGGCGGTGGCCGCGTTCGTGGCGACGCCGTGGGTGCCCCTGGAGGAGATGGAGCTGGTGGACGGCGAGCTGCGCGGGTACGTCATGGAGACCGGGCACGGGTTCGTGAAGGTGCTGGACGAGCACCACGGGTTCCGCATCCTGCGCACCGACGAGATCCGCTCCAGGGTCGAGCTGGCCGAGCACTGAGCCCGACCGGCGTCGTGGCCACGCCTGCGGGCTAGCGCTCCAGCACCACCACCGACCTCGGCGGCACCCGCACCGCCGTGCCGTCGACCACCGCGCGGTCGGTGCACAGCGGGTGCTGCCGCCACCCGCCGACGGGCGCGGTGACCTCCTTCTCCACCGGGAACGGGTTGACCACCACGAGCAGCCCGTCGCGCGCCGGGTCGCGGTCGGGACCGGCGGTGTCGTCCAGGTGCGCCACGACCACGCCCGGTTCGGCGGCCGGGAACGACAGCTTCGCCTGCACCTGCGCCGCGTCGCCCAGGGTGAACAGCGGCGAGGACCCGCGCAGCCGCAGCAGCTCCAGGGTGTGCCCCAGCGCGGATCGCAGGTCGGCCTGCGCGGGCTTGAGCGCCGGGTCGGCCAGCAGCGGCGCGGAGTAGGGCCACTTGTCGGCGTTGTCCGGCGCGGGCGGCAGGCCCCGGCCGAACCCGTTGTCCCGCAACGACGGGTCGTACCGGTTGAACCAGTCGCCCGAGTCGTAGCTGTTGCGGTCGAGCGACTTCGAGCGCAGGAACTCGCTGCCCGCGTGCAGCAGCGGCTGCCCCTGGCCGAGCAGGACGGGCGCGAGGGCGACGCGGTGCATCCGGACCCGGTCGGCCATCGGCGTGGACGGCGGCAGCTTGAACACCTGGGCGTCGAACAGGGTCTCGTTGTCGTGCGCGTCCACGTAGCTGATCACGTCCGCCGGGACGCCCGCGTAGCCCGCGGGCGAGCCGTTGTACGGCACGTCCCGGCCGCTGACCTCGCCGCCGGAGGTGGACCGGAAGCGGAACCCGGCCGCGTTGCCCGCCATGCCCAGCTTCACCAGGTCGCTGTAGTTCGCCAGCCGCGCGGCCACGTCCCCGTTGGCGGGTGAGCCGTTGAGGTCGCCCGCGAGGCCGGTGCCCAGGCCCTGCACGCGCGGGTCCTCGTCGAACGGGCCGCCGCCGCGCACCGCGTCGCGCAGCCGGTCGCTGAACGTGCCGATGCCGGTGCCCGCGAGGTTCGCCTGGGTGGCCTGCTCGAACCGGGCGTTCCCGGCGACCTCGCCGAAGTCCCAGCCCTCGCCGTAGAGCCGGATCGAACGGCCGTCGACGCCGTCGCGCTCGGGGGTGAGCGCGTCCAGCGCGGCGCGCACGGCCAGCAGGTTCGCCTTCGGGTGGTGGCCCATGAGGTCGAACCGGAAGCCGTCGACCTTGTACGTCCTGGCCCACCACACCACCGAGTCCACGACGAGCTTGCCCGTCATGGCGTTCTCCGGCGCGGTGTTGGCGCAGCAGGTGGAGTTCGCGATCGAGCCGTCGTCGGCGAACCGGTGGTGGTAGCCGGGCACGACCTTGTCCAGCACCGAGCCCGGCCCGTCGCCGGACGCGGCGGTGTGGTTGTAGACCACGTCCAGCACGACCTTGTTCCCGTTGGCGTGCAGGGACCGCACCATCTCGCGGTACTCGCGGGAGCGGGCGGCCCCGGTCTGCGCGGCGTCGGTGGCGTACGAGCCCTCGGGGGTGTTGTAGTGCAGCGGGTCGTAGCCCCAGTTGAAGCCGTCGTCGGCGGCGGTCGCGGCGACGCACTCCTGCTGGCGCGGCGAGTCCGGCGGCAGGGACGGCAGGTCGCAGTCGGGCGCGCGCTGGTCGGCGCGGCGCTCGGGGATGGTGGCGATGTCGAAGGTGGGCAGCAGGTGCACGGTGTCCAGCCCGGCCTCGGCGAGCTGCCGCAGGTGCCCCATGCCGGTGGAGTCGCGGTGGGTGAACGCGCGGTAGGTGCCCCGGTCCGCCTCGGGGACGGTGTCGTCGCCGATGGAGAAGTCGCGCACGTGCAGCTCGGTGATGCCGTGCTCGACGGGGTTGGCGCCGAGGCCGCGCGCGACCTCGGCGGACCAGCCGTCGGGGGCGGTGGCCGGGTCGGCGAGGTCGGCGAACTGGGAGTGCGTGGAGCCGACCGCGAGCGCGACCGAGTACGGGTCGGTGACCACGACCGTGCGGCCCGCGGCGGTGATCTCGTACTGGTAGAAGCGGTTCTTCCAGTCCCCGGAGCCGGACCAGGAGCCGGAGGCGTCGTCGCGGGCGAGGTCGAGCACCTCGGCGGGGTCGCCCTCGGGGGCGTCGAACAGGCGCAGCCGCACCCGTGACGCGGTCGGGGCCCACAGGCGGGTGGTGGCGCGGTCGCCGTCGAACGCCGGGCCGTAGGGGAGCGCGGTCGCGGCGGGCGCGAACCGGTCGTCCAGGACGCCCGCGAGCTGGACGCCGGTGCGGTGCCGCAGCGTCCCGGCCGCGTCGACGTGCACGGCGGACAGCGCGCCGCCGCGCAGCGCCGCGTCCACCCGGTCGACGTCGCGGACCCGGAACACCGGTTTGCCGCGCAGGTGCGGGAAGTCCCCCGGCACGGCCTCGGCACTGGGCTCCAGGCGCAGGACCTTGCCGCCGTACTCGATCCGGTAGCCGTCCGAGGCGATCACGGGCACGTCCCAGACCACCAGGTCCTTCCGCACCCAGGCGGCCTTCGACCTGGTCAGGTCGTCTTCCACGGCGTCACCTCCGGAGGGCGGCAGCACGTAGGACGCCGAGCCGTCCGGCTTCGCCGACCCGGAGGCGAACCACACCTCGTGGCCGGTGCCGGTGACGTCGAGGAACTGGTCGGCTCCGGGGTCCTTGGCGTCGCCGCGGTGGATGATGTGGGACAGGCCGGGCGCGCCCTGCGCCAGCGGCACCGACCAGTGGACGCCGAACCCGTCGTCCCCGTCCGGCGGTCGGGACTGGTTCCACCCCGGACTGGGCTCGGCCGACCCGGTCCAGTGGTAGAGGGTCCACTCCGCGTAGTCGCCGTCCGGGCGGTGGTAGTGGATGACGGCGCGGTTCTCGGCCGCCGCGAGGGACGGGAACACCCGGTCGTCGCGCACCCACGCCTGGCCGTCGGTGCGGCCGGTGGCCTCGGCGGTCCCGTCGCGCAGCACGGTGAAGTCGACCGGGCCGGTGGCGGGGAGGGTGGCGACGCCGTTGGTGAACGGGACCTCGGCGCCACCCGCGCGCACCGCGCGGCCTGCGGTGTCGCCGAGGTGGTGCACGAGCACCCGTCCGGTGGCGGCGGCCTCGTTCGGGTGTACCGCCGGGTCGCCCTGCGCGAGCCACACCTGCGGGGACGTGGACGGGTCGACGAACCGGTCGGCCGAGGTGTCCTTCTCGTCGCCCCGGTGCACGACGATCCCGACCTGCCGGGCGCCGGGCTTGAGCCTGACCCAGGCGAACCGGCCGTACGGGGTCTCACCGGCGAACGGCAGCGGCTCCTGCCAGGTCGGCTCGGACTCGACGTCGCCCCAGGCGTGCAGGCCCCAGCCGGTGTAGTCGCCGTCCTGGCGGGCGTAGTGCACGACCAGCCAGTCCGGGCTCCCGGTGGGCGGCTGCGGGACCGGCGGCGCGGGCACGAGGGCGAACCGCGCGCCGTCCGCGCCGATCCGCCCGGCCGCGTCCTTGGCGACCACGCGCACCTCGACGCCCTTGCCCGCGGCGGCCCCCGGCAGCGCGGCGAGGTCGGCGAACACCCGGTACGGGGCGGCGTCGTCGGTGCCGAGCACCGTCCACTCCGGGTTCCCGTCGACGCGGGCGGCGAACGTGGCCTGCGCGTAGGGCGAGGTGATCCCGTCCGCGCGCAGCTCGACCCGCTCGTCCAGGGCGGCGCCCTCGGCCGGGATGACCAGGGTCGGCGCGGGCTTGGTGGCGACGGCCTTGCCGGTGGCGCGCAGCACCAGCGCGGACAGCGGCGGCACGGTGACCCGGACCGCGCCGTCCGCGCCTCGGGTGGCGGTGGGGCCGGGCTCGGGGAACACCTGGCGCAGCGCCGTCGAGCCGACCGGCACGTCCAGGGTCTGCGGCGCGGTCCCGGCGTTGGCGACGACGAGGTGCTCGACCTGGGCGCGGCGGTCGAAGCGGCTGAACGCGATCACGTCGCCCTCGGCGCGGCGCAGCACCTGGTTGCCGCCGCGCCACACCGGGTCGGAGTCGGTGAAGCGGGCCAGGTCGGCGAGCTGGCGGTACAGCGGGTGGTCGGGAACGTGGTTGTCGTCGGCGCCGGTCCGCGTGGCGCCGATCAGCCGCTCGGCGGCGTAGGACGGGGTGGCGCTGGCGAACAGGTCCTGGCGGGCGTCCTTGTCGCCACCGGCGCCCGCGAAGCCCTGCTCGTCGCCGTAGTAGACGACCGGGTTGCCGCGCCACAGCTGGAGCAGGGTGTTGCCCAGCTTGAGGCGGTCGAGCAGGTCGGTGTCGTCGGGGCGGTTCTGACGCAGCAGGTGGGCGACGCGGCCGAGGTCGTGGTTGCCCAGGAACGTGGGCAGCGACGAGGCGTTGGAGTCGGCGTCGGTGTAGCGGTCGTCGGCGAGCAGGACGTCGCCGAGGCGGGTCGCGCCGCGCCCGGACAGGAAGTCGAGCGCGGCGGACTGGAACGGGAAGTCCAGCACCGACTGGAGCCCCGCCTCGGTGGTGAAGCGCGAGGTGGTGGCCGGGTCGGAGTCGAAGACCTCGCCGAAGACGAAGAAGTCCGGCTTGCCGCGCTGCGCGGCGTAGGAGCGCACGTACGGGGCGAGCGCCTGCCAGAACTCCGTGTTGACGTGCTTGACGGTGTCGACCCGGTAGCCGTCGATGTCGAGGGTGTCGATGCAGTGGGTGAAGACCTGCTTCATGCCCGCGACGACGCGGGGGTGCTCGGTCATCAGGTCGTCGAGGCCGGAGAAGTCGCCCTGCAGGCTGGACTCGCCGCTGAACGTCGAGTCGCCGCGGTTGTGGTAGAGCGCGGGGTCGTTGAGCCAGTCCGGGGTCTTGGGGTGGGCCGGGTCGGGGACCGGGGTGTACGGGAACGAG
>NZ_JBQGCX010001126.1:0-6963 GCF_052038725.1 Actinosynnema sp. | reverse complement strand
CGTCCGGGGCGGGGAAGTCGACCATCGCGTCCCTGCTGCCCCGGCTGCACGACGTGGACTCGGGCGCGGTGCTGCTGTCCGGGGTGGACGTGCGCGACGCGACCTCGGCCTCGCTGCGCGAGACCCTGGGCGTGGTGACGCAGGACGGGCACCTGTTCCACGAGTCGGTGCGGGACAACCTGCTGCTGGCCGCGCCGGGGGCGAGCGACGCGCAGCTGTGGGACGCGCTGCGGCGGGCCAGGCTGGACGGGCTGGTGGCGTCGCTGCCGGAGGGCCTGGACACGGTGGTGGGCGAGCGCGGCTACCGGCTGTCCGGCGGCGAGCGGCAGCGGCTGACCATCGCCCGCGTCCTGCTGGCCCGCCCGCGCGTGGTGGTGCTGGACGAGGCGACCGCGCACCTGGACTCGACGTCGGAGGCGCAGGTGCAGGAGGCGCTCGGCGAGGCCCTGGCGGGCAGGACCGCGCTGGTGATCGCGCACCGGCTGTCGACGATCCGGTCGGCGGACGTGATCCTGGTGGTGGAGGACGGGCAGGTCGTGGAGCGCGGCACGCACGCGGAGCTGCTGGCGGCGGGCGGGCGGTACGAGCAGCTGCACCGGACGCAGTTCGCCGAGGAGTCCGCGAAGGCCGCGGGTGGGGCGGTGGCGGCGCCGTGACCCGGCCGTCCCCCGGCTGACCCACGACGTCGGTTCCACCGGTGCGGCAGACTGGACCGGTGGAACTGACGCCGCGTGCCCTGTTCGGACTCGCCCGCTCGACCGTGGACACCGCGGTCTCCTTGCCCGGTCGGGTGCTCGGGCTGCTCACCTCGGCCGAGGCCGTGGTGCGCGGGGCGGAGGAGCTGCTCGCGCGCACCCGCGCCGTGCTCGACGAGACCGAGGCGCTCCTCGCCCGCGCCGACGCCGTGACCGCCAAGGCCGAGGTCGTCACGACCACCGCGCAGGACCTCACCACCACCGCGACCGCCATCACCACCGACGCCGGGTCCGCCGCGCGGACCGCCCGCGAGCTGCTGGAGTCCTACGCCCCGCTGGCGAAGCAGGCGCAGCCGCTGGCCAAGCGGTTCGTGGACGACCTCACCCCGCAGGAGATCGACGCCGCCATCGAGCTGGTCGACCAGCTCCCGGTGCTCACCAAGCACCTGCTGGAGGACGTGCTGCCGATGCTCGCCACCCTGGACCGCGTCGGCCCGGACATCCACCAGCTCATGGAGATCGCCGACGACGTGCGCCAGGCCGTGCTCGGCATCCCCGGTTTCACGTTCCTGCGCAAGCGCGGCGAGGACCGGGAGGAGCGCGAGGGGCAGGGCTGACCGAGCCCCGCGCGCCTGTCCCGCAGGACGCCGCTGAGCACTCCGAATGGTCGTTTGACTCGCCGACCCGGTGTTTTAGGGTCAGTCGGGCGGGGTCCCACGGCGGCGCTCCGCCCGACGGAGGCGACGCGCATGGCGATGCCAGTGAGCGGCCGGGGTTCCCGGTCCCGCGGGTCCGCGCCGTGGTCGTCGGTGCCCCCCGACCTGGCGCGCAGGCTCCAACCGCTCGCGGGCGTGCTGGTGCGCGACGCCGTGCAGGAGATCCGGCGCTCCGTCCCCGCCTACGCCCAGCCCCTGGAGGGCAAGTTCCGCGAGGTCCTGGTCGGCTCGGTGGAGACCGCGATCTTCCAGTGCTTCGAGTCGATCGTCGACCCGGACGCGCCGACCGGCGACTGGCAGGCGGTGCTGCGCTACAGCGGCCGGGTCGAGTTCCTCGAAGGCCGCACGATGGACGCCCTGCAGAACGCGGTGCGGGTCGGGGCGCGGGTGGTGTGGCGGCACCTGAGCGAGCACGGGCGCGAGCTGGGGCTGCCCAGCGACGCGCTGTTCGCCGTGGCCGACGCGATCTTCGCCTGGGTGGACGAGCTGTGCCGGGTCGCCGTCGAGGGCTACGCGGAGGCGCAGGCCGGGGCGAGCGGCGCGCTGGAGCGCAGGCGCAGGCAGCTGCTCAAGGTGCTGCTGGGCGAGTCGCCCGCGTCGGCCCGGTCGCTGGCGGACCTGGCGGCGTCCACGGACTGGCGGCTGCCGGAGCGGGTCGCGGTGGTGGCGCTGGAGTACCGGGAGGACCAGCACCAGCTGCCGTCGCCCGCGTTCGGCCGGGACGTGCTGCTGGACCTGGAGAGCTCGGAGCCGTGCCTGGTGCTGGGCGGCCCGGCCGACCGGCGGGGGCTGGAGGCCGAGCTGCGCGGGCGCCGGGCGGCGGTGGGGCCGGTGGTGCCGCTGGCCGACGCGCGCCGGTCGCTGGGCTGCGCGCGTCGGGCGCTCGGGCTGGTGCGGCGGGGGCTGCTGCCGCAGGCGCGGGTCACCTGGTGCGAGGAGCACCTGGCGGTGCTGGCGCTGCTCGCCGACGAGTTCCTGGTGGAGACGCTGGTCGGGCGGGCGCTGGCGGTGTTCGCGCACCTGACCGCCAAGCAGCGGCACCGGTTGGAGACGACGCTGCTGGCGTGGTTGGGCACCAGGGGCGGGGTGGTGGAGGTGGCGGCCAGGCTGGGCGTGCACCCGCAGACCGTGCGCTACCGGATGCACCAGGTGGAGGGGCTGCTCGGCGACCGGTTGGACGACCCGGACGAGCGGCTGGCGCTGGAGATGGCGCTGCGGGCGCGGCTGCTGCTGCACGACGCGAGACCGGTCGAGCGGGCGCGCGCCGGGGTGACCACCCTGCCGTCCCGCGCCACCCCGCAGGCGGCGAACCCCCCGACGGCCGCTCCCCAGCCCGCGCAGGCGATCCGGCCCGCGCGCGGCGCCGCGCCACGTCCGCGCCACCCGGCGCGCTCCCCCGCCGAACCCCGCTGACGCCGCTGCGGGACGGGCGGGTTCCCCTTCCCTGCCAGGGGGAACCCGCCCCTCGCGGCGCGCCTCCCGAGGCCGCCGCCCGAAGCGATCGACCCCCGCCCGGTTGCGGGCGCGGGCGATCGGGTACACCCGGCGCATGAAGAGGCGCATCGGCGTGCTCGCCGGGGTCGTGGTCCTGCTGGCCGCCGCCGTCCTGGGCACGCTCACGCTGACGAAGGTCTGGGACCCGTTCGGCACCGACGTCGTCGACCGGTCGCAACCGGCCGTGCTGAAGTCGTTGCGGGACCTGAGCCAGTTCCACGCCGCCGCGGGCGACTACCAGGTGGTGCTCGACATCGAGCAGGACGTCCGGTTCGTGCCGGACGCGCTGGCCGGGCAGCGGACGCTGTTCGTCGCGGCGGGCACGGTCAACGCGTTCGTCGACTTCGGCACGATGGACGAGCGGTCGATGACCGTGTCGCAGGAGAGCAAGACCGTCGAGATCGACCTGCCGTCGCCGCAGCTGGACAAGCCGAACCTCCAGCAGGACAAGTGCTACGTGTTCGCGCAGGAGCGCGGGCTGTTCGACCGGCTGGCCTCGCTGGTCCAGGCGCAGGACCAGCAGGCGTTCTACGTGGCGGCCGAGCAGAAGCTGGCCGAGGCCGCGCAGACCTCGGAGCTGCGCAAGCGCGCGGTGGACAGCACGAAGAAGATGCTGACCGGGATGCTCGGGGCGCTCGGCTACCAGGTGAGCTTCCGGGGGTCGGACGACTGACCGGGGCGAACCGGCGGGCACAGGTCGACCAGCTGTCGCGGGACGGGTCCTCAGGGGCCCGTCCCGCTCTCGTTCTCCCCCACCGCGCACCGGTTCCGCGCACCGGCCCCGACACCGCCGCGCCCGGACCCGGCGCTCAGTCGAGCGAGGCCGCCGCCTCCCGCACCGCCGCCAGCTCCCGCCGCGCCACCTCCGGGAAGCCCAGCGCGTTGTCCGGGGCGATCCACCCGGCGAACGCGGCCCGGAACGCCAGCCCGCCCAGCTCCGCCGCGACCCCGGCGGCCGTCGCGCCCAGCCCGCGCGCCCGCAGCGAGGTGGCGAACGCCTCGGTGAGCGAGGCGATCTTGAGCAGCTCGCGCTCGCGCAGCTCGCTGTGCGCCTGCACGACGGCCTGCCGCTGCCGCGCCCACTCCAGCCGCTCCGGCCCGAAGAACGCCCCCATCGCGTCCAGCGCCAGGCCGATCACCTCGTACGGACCGGCCTCGGCCGGTGCGGCGGCGATCGCGGCGACCAGGGCCTCGTTCAGCTGCTCCTGGCCGTCGAAGAGCACCTCGCGCTTGTCCGCGAAGTGCCGGAAGAACGTGCTCTTGCCCAGCCCCGCGCCCTCGGCGATCCCGGCGGCGGTGGTGCTGTCGTACCCGCGCTCGGCGAACAGCGCGAGCGCCGACCGCTGCAGCCGCTCGCGGGCGTTCGGCTCCCATCTGCCCATGCCCCCACCCTACGCGACGGGACTTGGTCCCATCATTCGTGCTACGGTCACGAGACCAAGTCCCATCACTGGCGGTGGGGCGGCACGCGGAGGAGTGGGACATGCGGGTTCTCGTCACGGGCGCGTCCGGCTGGGTCGGCCGGGCGGTCGTCCCCGAGCTGATCGCGGCCGGTCACGAGGTCACCGGCCTGGCCAGGTCGGACGCGTCGGCTGCGGCCGTGGAGGCGGCGGGCGCGCGGGTGCTGCGCGGCGACCTGACCGACCCGGCGGTGCTGCGCGCGGGCGCGCGGGCGGCGGACGGCGTCGTCCACCTGGCGTTCGTGCACGACTTCACCCGGTTCGCCGAGGCGGTCGAGATCGACGCGCGGGCCATCGCCGCGTTCGGCGACGCGCTGGAGGGCACCGGGAAGCCCCTGGTGGTCACGGCAGGCACCCCGTTCACGCCGGGCCGGGCGTCGACCGAGCGCGACGGCCTGACCCCCACCGGCGCGCCCGGCGACCGGGGCGGCAACACCGCGCTGGCGCTCGCGCTGGCCGAGCGGGGCGTGCGGGTGTCCGTGCTGCGGCTGCCCAGGTCCGTGCACGGCGAGGGCGACCACGGGTTCATCGCGATGCTGGTCGCGGCGGCCGGGGAGGCGGGCACGTCGGTGCACGCGGGTGACGGGTCCCAGCGCTGGCCCGCCGTGCACGTGGCCGACGCGGCCCGGCTGTACCGGGTGGCGCTGGAGCGGGCCGAGGCGGGCGCGGTGCTGCACGCGGTCGGCGACGAGGGCGTGCCGCTGCGCGAGGTCGCGGAGGTGATCGGGCGCCGCCTCGGCGTGCCCGCGGGCAGCGGCGACGTCTCGGGGCTGGGGTTCGTCGGCGCGCTGATGGGCGTGGACCAGCCGTCGTCGGCCGCGCTGACCGCCGAGTCCCTCGACTGGCGCCCGACCGGCCCCGGCCTGCTGGCGGACCTGGAGGCCGGGCACTACTTCGGCTGAGCCCGCGTGCGGCGCGTCCCGCCGCGCCGCACGCGTCCCGGACCGCGCTCCCGATCAGCGACAATGTCCGGGTGAGGCGCAAGCAGAGACCGGCCGGGCTGTCCCAGCGGCACGGGTTGGACCCGGCCAGGGTGCGGATGCCGGAGGACGGGCCGTGGGCGACGCTGCGCGACCACCTGGTCGAGCGGCTCCCGGTCCCGGCCGAGCGGGTCGACCTGATGCTCGCCGAGGGCCGGGTGCACGACCTGACCGGCCCGGTGGCCCCCGACGCGCCGTTCACGCCCGGCGGCGCGGTGTGGTTCCACCGGGACCTGCCGGTCGAGGTCCCGGTCCCGTTCGAGATCTCCGTGGTGCACCGCGACGACGCGGTCCTGGTCGTGGACAAGCCGCACTTCCTGGCCACGATCCCGCGCGGCAAGCACGTCGTGGAGACCGCGCTGGTGCGCCTGCGCCGCGACCTCGGCCTGCCCGCGCTCAGCCCGGCGCACCGGCTGGACCGGGTCACGGCGGGGCTGGTGATGTTCGTGGTCGACCCGGCGCTGCGCGGGCGGTACCAGACGATGTTCGCCGATCGCCTGGTGCGCAAGGAGTACGAGGCGATCGCCCCGGTGCGCGACGACCTGGAGCTGCCGCGCGTGGTGCGCAGCCGGATCGTGAAGGAGAAGGGCGTGATCACCGCCCAGGAGGTGCCGGGGCCGGTGAACGCGGAGACCCGCGTGGAGCTGGTGGAGCGCAGGGGCGACCTGGGCCGCTACCGGCTGCTGCCGACGACCGGGCGCACGCACCAGCTGCGGGTGCACCTGAGCGGGCTCGGCGTGCCGATCGTGGGCGACGACTTCTACCCGGTGCTGCGGGAGAAGCCGCTCGACGACTTCACCGACCCGCTGCAGCTGCTGGCGAAGGCGCTGGAGTTCACCGACCCGGTGACCGGCGAGCACCGCCGGTTCACCAGCTCGCTGGCGCTCGGGGCCTGGAGCTGAGCCCGGCGGGGGGGGGGGGGGGGGCCCCCCCCCCCCCCCCGCCGCGCGGACGTCCGCTCAGCTCAGGTACTTGAGCATCTGGGTGATCTGCGCGGTCCGGGACTGGAAGACGCGCTCGGCCAGTTCCTTGGTCTGCTGGTTCGCGCCGTTCTCCCGCACGACCTTGGTCAGGTCGACCGCGTTGTGCTGGTGCGCGATGAGCAGGTTCAGGAAGGCCGTCTCGAACTCGGCGCCGCTCTTGCCCGCGACCTCGGCGATCAGCTCGGGGCTGGTGGAGTGGTCGCCGCCGTGGTCGGCGTGGACCTGCGGGTCGGCGCCGGAGGACTCCGGCTCGCCCCACTCCTGGAGCCAGCCGACCATGCTGTCCACTTCGGACTTCTGGGTGACCGCGATGGCCGAGGCGAGGGTCTTGATCTCCTCGCGGGTGGCGCGGGTCTCGGCCAGCTCCACCAGGTCCTGGCCCTGGCGGTGGTGCTCGATCGCCATCTGGAGGTACATGACGTCGCTGGCGTTGTGGTCGCCGCCCGCGCTCTGCCCGGACGCGGCCTGGCTCGCCGAACCGGTCGCGGCGGCGGGGGCGGGCCCGGCGTCGCCGCCCGACCCGCAGGCGGACAGCAGCAGCGCGCCCGCGAGCAGCGCGACGACGCCGGTCGCGCGCCTGTTCTTGTTCTGTGCCATGGGCTTCGTGCTCCTCAAGGGCGGGGGGACGCGGCCCC
>NZ_JBQGCX010001125.1:0-2001 GCF_052038725.1 Actinosynnema sp. | reverse complement strand
CCACCCAGCCCCACCACCCGTTTCCGCAGCTCAGAACCCCGGCGACACGCGCCCGCCTCCCGCTGCCACCACCGCGAGCCCTCGGTCGCCGGTCGCCGCGAGCCCTCGCCCCGGTCCCCTCGCAACAGGCCCAGGCGCACCCCGTTGCCCAGGACCCCGGCCGCAGCTCATCAGCGCAGGTCCAGCCCCCCGCCGGCGCAGGCCCCAGTCACCAGCCCGAGCCACAGCCTCACCCGCCGGCCCCGCGCCCTCACCGGCCCCGCGCCCTCAGCCCCCTCGCCAGCCCTACGCCTCAGCCCCACCCGCCGCCCCCGCGCCTCAGCCCCACCCGCCAACCCCGCACCCTCAGCCTCACCCGCCCCCTCAGTCCCCCTCGCCGACCGCTCCGCTCCCCCTGAGTGCCCCGAGGAACGCCAGCAGCCGGGGGCGCTGCTCCTCCGCCAGGGCGCCGCAACGGCCGCCGGTCGCGGTGGTCGCGCGGGGGTCCTCGCCGGTCGCGGCGCCGCTCGGGGCGCAGAGCGCGGCCCTCCGCGCGGACGCGTCGGCCTCCACGGCCTCGGCCAGGGCGCGCAGCTCGGGGTCCACCGCCCCGCGCACCTGCCCGGCGACGGCGACCGCCGAGGCGGCCAGGTCCGACACGCCGTCCGCGGCCAGGGCGCAGGTGGCCGGGTCCAGGCGCTCGCAGGACAGCAGCACGCCGTCGACCCGCGCCCTGACCTGCTCTGCGACGCTCACCACCGTTGTGACGGGCGTCGCTCCGGTGGCCGTGGTGTTGCGCGCCCCGACGACCAGCAGCGCGCACACCCCCAGCACGGCCAGCACCTCGGCGACCTGACGGACGCGGTGGAACATAGGGGAACACTCCTCCGTGCACAGCTTTGACCTGCACGAATGACCCACTCCCCCGAGTGGTCGGTCATCCGTGCCCATGTCCCGCTGTGTACGTCACCCGATCGGACTATCTGAGCCCCGAAAGAGCGCTAAAAATTTCTTCGGGAAAACCTCTCAGGAGTTCTCACCCCGTGCCGACGACAGGCCTGCGGAACACACCGCGCGGTTCGAGCAAGGAGACGGACATGGCGACTTGGATGCTCATCGTGACGACCGGGGTCCTGCTGGTCGGTCTGGTCGCGTGGCGGATGCGCGTCGCGAACGGCACCCTCGACCGGATCCTCGCCGAGGAGAACGAGCGCGCGGCGTTCGAGGGCTGGGCCTTCGTCCGCGCGGCCGTTCCTACGCAGGTCAGCGCCCCCGCGGCGGTCCCGAGCCACGCCCTGCGCCGCTCGGCCTGACGCACGTCGCCAGCCCGAGCGGACCCCCGGTCCGCTGGTCAACGGCGCGGTAGTGGCAGAGGCAGCCCCGAGGGGCGGGCCCACCACGAGCCGCGCCATTCGGCTGAGAACGGCCGGGCGCCAACCGGGGCGGGACTCCGCCCGCACCTCGCAACCGAAAAGCAACCGAGCACAACCGAAGAGCAACCCCGGACCCCGAACGGCCACCGGCGACAACCGAACGACAACCGATGACAACCAAAAAACAACCGGACAACCGAAAAGCGATCCGCACAACCGAAAAGCAACCCGGCACAACCGAGAAGCAACTCGGCAACCGAAGGACAACCGGGACACCGCGTCCGAGCTGAACCCGCTCCGCGACCCCGCCCCAGACCTCAGCCCCACCCCCGGCCCCAGCCGTGGCCCCACCCGCGCGATGACGAGGCAGCCCCCACGAGGCGAGCGCCCGCCGCGACACCCCCGCCGCGACACCCGACGGCTCCCCGGCCCGCCCCCGCGTGCGCACCGCCCGCGCCCCCGGCGCCGGCCGCCCCCGGCTCGACCACCCCCGCCCGATCGCCCGGCTTTCACCCGATCGAGCGCGCCACTCCCTTCACAACCCCCACCCCCGTGCCGGTCCCCCGTGCGGAGCCCACGCGGCGCGCTGTCAGCGCGCCCACCCCCAGCGCGCCCACCAAGCGCCTGACCAGGGCCTCCGCCCCCGAGC
>NZ_JBQGCX010001124.1:0-2292 GCF_052038725.1 Actinosynnema sp. | reverse complement strand
CCCGTTGTCGCCGCGCAGCCCGCGCCGCATCGTCGGCACGCACAGCGCCGTCGCCACCAGCAGCGCGCCCACCAGCGCCACGCCCATCAGCGTCAGCGACACGCCGAGCCCGGCCAGCACCGACTCCAGCACCGGCTGCCCGTTGACCCACGACGTGCCGAGGTCCCCGCGCAGCGCGCCCGCGAGCCAGTTCCCGAACAGCGCCACCGGGTCCGCGTCCAGACCGAGCTCGCGCCGGATCGACCCGAGCGCCTCCTCGGTCGGCTCCTGCTCGCCGGAGCGGGCGCGCAGGATCGACAGCGCCGGGTCCCGCCCGGCCAACCACGGCACGAGGCCGACCGCGGCGACCACGGCCGTGTCGGACACGACCCGGGACGCCGCGGTCCCGAACTTGAACAACGTCAGAAACCCTTGCCCTTCAAGAACTTCGTGGTCAGCGCAGGTGCGTGGCGGAGGTGACCAGCGCCCGCTCGCGCGGGTCCTTCACCGAGTCCGCGACGTTCGCCGCGTCCGCCTGGATGACCCGCTCGTGCAGCATGGGGATGCCCGCGTCGGTGCGCAGGATCGCCGCCTCGGCGGCCAGGATCGCCGCACGCCGCTCGGGACCGGCCTCGGCGCCCTCCGCGGCCTGCACCGCCGCGTCCACGGCCGGGTCGCACAGCTTGGCGAGGTTGAACGACCCGCCGCAGGTGAAGTCCGAGCGCAGGTAGGCGACCGGGTCGCCGGAGTCGAGCACGGTCGCCCGCGACAGGATGAAGACGTCGAACTTGCCCGCCAGCGCGTCCTGCTCGATGTGCGCGTACTCGCGGACGTCCTGCTTCACGGTGAACCCGGCGTCCTCCAGCCGCTGCTGCACGATGGAGGCCACCTCGGGCAGCTCGGCCCGGTCGGTGAAGGTGCCGATGGTGATCGACGCGCCGTTCGCGGCGCCCGGAGCGGTCCGGTCGGCCAGCGGCTCGCGCTCGTCCACGGTCCACGGCAGCGCCGGGCCCAGCAGGCCCTTCGCGACGTCCGCGCGGCCCTCGTAGACGCCCTTCACGATCTCCTCGGCGTCCACGGCCTCGCGCACCGCCGCGCGCAGCGCCGGGTCGGCCATCGGGCCGCTGCGCGTGTTCAGGTACAGCGTGTTGGTGCGCGGCATCGGCACCTCGGTCAGCAGCGCCGGGTCCAGCAGCGCCGCCTGCGACACCGGGATCGTCTCGGCGATGTGCGCCTCGCCGGTGCGCACCGACGCGGCGCGCGCCGTGCCGTCCGGGACGAACGACACGTCCAGGCCGGAGGCCTTGGCCTTCTCGCCCCAGTAGCCGTCGAACCGGTCCAGCGTCGCGGTGCTCGTGCCGCCGACCTCCACCAGCTCGACCGGCCCGCTGCCGGTGCCGACCGGGTTGACCTTGCCGTCCTCGGCGTACGCGCCCGGCGCCAGGATCGCCAGCTGCGGCGACGAGAGCCGTTGCGGCACCAGGGGGTCGGGGGTCGCGGTGGTGACGGTGACCTTGTTCCCGGCGGCCTGCGCGGTGAGCTGGACGCCGTCCAGGATGCGCGGCTTCGGCGACGCCTTCCCGGCGCGGGTCAGCGTGTTCACCACGGCGTCGGCGGTCAGGTCGCTGCCGTCGTGGAACTTCACGCCCTCGCGGACGGTCAGCTCCCAGGCGGTGTCGGAGGTCCTGGTCCAGTCGGTCGCCAGACCGGGCAGGGCGTTGCCGTCCGCGTCCAGCTTCACCAGGGTCTCGGCGGTCGACCAGCGGGACAGCTTGAACGCGTCGTCGCTGAACGGGGTCAGGCCGAAGCGCGGCGGCTGGAGCATGGCGATCTTGATGCGGTCCGAGGTCGGACCTTCCGCCGCCTGCTCGCCCGCGAAGCAGCCCGACGTGGCGAGCAGCAGGGGGACGGTGAGCAGGGCGAGCGAGGTGGGGAAGCGCACGGGGACACCTGGGTGGGGATCGACGACGGGGGTGCGCCCACTGTAAGTGGGACGATAACCGTTTTCATAGTCGGTGTGGGGTGGCGCACGTCGACGGCCGCCACGCGGGTGCTTGACAGGGTTTCCCGATGTCCGGGAAAGCGGGTCGTCGACGCTGGTGGGGGCCGGGCTCACGCCCGCTGGTCGTCGGTGAACCTGCGGGCCACCAGCGCCGCCGCCAGGCTGCGGCAGTCCTGCGGCCGGGTCGGCGACAGCCCGGTCAACCGGTGGATGCGGCGCAACCGGTAGTCGACCGTGTTCGGGTGCAGGTGCAGCCGGGCCGCCGTCGCCCTGCGGTCCAGGTCCAGCGCCAGGTGCACCTCCAGGGTGCG
>NZ_JBQGCX010001123.1:0-1797 GCF_052038725.1 Actinosynnema sp. | reverse complement strand
GGGTTTGGGGGGGGGGGGGGGGGGGGGGGAAACCCGGCGCCCCCCGGCCCCGCGCTCGTCGGCGGGGGCGGCGGGTCCACACCGGACGGATGGGCTCCCCGTTGCGCGGGGCGGGGGGCGCAACCCCCTAATATCTGATCCCTCGCGGTCGCCCCGTCGATCGAACGAGTGTTCTAGAATCGCGCCCGCTCATGCCGGACGCGCAGAGAGGAAACGTGCAGGTGGACACGCTCGTGGAGCAGGAAGACAACGCGGTCGCCCAGGCGGCCGGCGCCCCGGCGCAGGAGGCCACCTCCGCGGAGGCCGTCCCGGCGGCGGAGAAGCCCGAGGCCACCGCCCCCAAGGCCGAGGAGCCCAAGGCCGAGGACGCCAAGCCCGCGAAGCGGGTCAAGAGCACGGCCAAGAAGACCCGCACGGTCGAGCTGACGCTGACCGTGACCGGCACCGCCGACGGCGAGTGGCAGGCCGACCTGGTGCACGGCACCCGGCGGATCGTGTCGGGCCTGTCGGTGCCCGCCGCGGCCGTGGCCCGCGCGGCCAAGGAGCTGCACGAGGACATCGCCAACGAGATCGAGGTCGTGGTCGAGGCCGCTCGCGAGCAGCACCGCAGCCGCATGGAGGAGCTGGAGGCCGAGCTGGCCAAGGTCAAGCAGGCGCTGGCCGAGCTGAACGACTGAGCACCTGACCGGTCCCGCCCCGACCGCCGGTGATCCGGCGGCGGGACGGGCAGCGGGCTGACCGAGGGCTCCCCACCGCGCGGTGGGGAGCCCTCGTGCGTTCGGGGCGCGTGCGCTCGGGGCTCGGCGGGACCGGTCAGGGGTCAGCCGATCAGGGGAAATCCCGGTCAGCGGTTGGGGTCGAGCAGGAGCTTGCCGGTGGTGCGCCTGGCCAGCAGGTCCTCGTGGGCGCGCCGGACCTCGGACAGGCCGTAGTCGCCGCCCGCGACCGCGCGCAGCTCGCCCGCCGCGACCAGCTCGAACAGCTCGGCCACGGCGCGGTGCACCGGGCGGTCCGGGAGGCGGAACGCGTGCTGGAGCCACAGGCCCGCGACCGTGCGGGACTTGGCCATCAGGCGGACGAGCTGCACCGGGGTGGGCTCGGTGCGGTTGGCCATGCCGTAGAAGGCGAGCCTGCCGAACGGTCCGAGGGCCTCGATGCTCGCGTCCGTGGTGGGGCCGCCGGTCATGTCGAGCACCACGTCGACGCCCCGGCCGTCGTTGGCGTCCTTCAGCGCGGCGGCCATGTCCTCGGTGGTGGAGTCGAGCGCGACGTCCGCGCCCAGGTCCAGCGCGAGGCGGCGCTTGTCCTCGGAGCTGGCGGTGGCGATCACCCGGCCCGCGCCCCAGCGGCGGGCCAGCTGGACGGCGATCGTGCCGACCCCGCCCGCGGCGGCGTGGACCACGACGGTCTCGCCCCGGCGCATCGGGGCGGTGCGGCGCAGCAGCAGCCAGGCCGTGGCGCCCTGGGCGACCATGCTCAGCGCGTGCAGGTCGTCCACCGAGTCGGGGACGTCGAACGCGGTGACCTCGGGGACGATCGCGAACTGGGCGTAGCCGCCGCCCCTGGTGAGGCCGGTGACGCGGCGGCCGTCGCCGGTGGTGCCGACGACCTCGCCGCCGGGGATCACCGGCAGGACCGTGCGGGTGAGGTAGCTGTTCTCGGTCTGGTGGGTGTCGGCGAAGTTCACGCCCGCCCGGCTGACCTCGACCAGCAGCTCCCCCGGCTCGGGGGTGGGCGCGGGCAGCTCGACCTGGGTCAGGACCTCGGGCCCGCCGAACTCGGTGATCTGGACGGCGC
>NZ_JBQGCX010001122.1:0-5191 GCF_052038725.1 Actinosynnema sp. | reverse complement strand
CGCCGCTGAGGGAGTGGGGGAGGACGTGGTCGACGTCGTCGGCCAGGACGGCGGCCAGGGCGGCGAGGTCGCGGTCGCCCAGAGCGGCGAAGAAGGACGTGACGGACTCGACGCGCGCGGGGGAGGTCATGGGAAGGCCTTTCGGGACGGGGGCGGGGGAAATCGCTTGCCCCGAATCCTCACCGGGCACGCGGGCGGCAACCAGGTACCGCCGTTCCTCCCCCCGCGCCCGTTCCCCCGCGCCCGTTCCTCCGCGCCCGTTCCTCCGCGCCCGCTCCCCCCGCACCCGCTCCCCTGGGCTCACTCCCCAGCGCTCACTCCTCCGGCGGGCTCAGCCGATAGTGCTTGCCGGTCATGGTCATGGTCTGCCCCCGGTAGTTGCGCAGCGCCAGGCCGCCCTCGACGGCCTCGTGGTAGGGCCTGCTGATCGGGATCTTCCCGATGCGCGTGGTCAGCACGTACTGCGGCACGCCGAAGCCCGTCATGTGCCCCTGCAGGCCCTCCATGATCTCCAGCCCCTTCTCCACCGAGGTCATGAAGTGCGAGACGCCCGTGACGTTGTCGCAGTGGTACAGGTAGTACGGGCGGACGCGGATGCGCAGCAGCTCGGTCATGAGCTTGCGCATCGTGGGCACGTCGTCGTTGATCCCCTTGAGCAGCACCGTCTGGTTGCCGACCGGGACGCCGTGGCGCAGCAGGCGGTCGACGGCCGCCGCCGCCTCGGGGGTGATCTCCCTGGGGTGGTTGAAGTGCGTGTTCAGCCACACCGGGTGGTGGCGGGCCAGCATCTCGCAGAACTCGTCGGTGACGCGCTGCGGCAGCAGCACCGGGAAGCGCGAGCCGATGCGGATGATCTCCACGCTCGGGATGGCCCGCAGCCCGGAGATGAGCTCCTCCAGCTTCTCGTCCCGGTAGGACAGCGGGTCGCCGCCGGTGAGCAGGACGTCGCGGATCTCCGGGTGCTCGCGGATGTAGCGCAGGTCCTCCTCGTAGCCGCCGCCCTCGTTGTCGCGGAAGTACGTGCCCTCCACGTCGGTGGTGTGGAACTTGCGCGTGCAGTGGCGGCAGTACACCGGGCACGTCTCGGTGACCAGCAGGACGACCCGGTCCGGGTACTTGTGCACCACGCGGTTGGTCTTGCGGTAGAACATGTCGCCGACCGGGTCCACCTCGGCGTCGGGGAACTCCAGCAGCTCGCCCTGCGCGGGCACGGCCTGCTGCCGGATGGGGCACAGCGGGTCGTCGGGGTCCATCAGCGAGGCGTAGTACGGGGTGACGCTCCACCGGTACTTCCCGGCGGTGCCGCTGATCGCGGCCTCCTCCTGCGGGCTGACCTCGACCCACTCGCGCAGCTTGTCGAGGGTGGTGACGCGGTGGCGCATGTGCCAGCGCCAATCCCCCCACTGCTCGGCCGAAGGCGCGCCCGGCGCCATCGCGGGCGCGGCGAATGACTGCGACATGTGGGCTCCGTTGCTCAGGGGTTGACGGGCGGCCGGTGGAGCCTGCGCTCGCGCCGCACCACGGCGGGTTCCCCCGCCTCGGGTTCGGCGCGGGCGTCGGCGAGGACGGCGGCGAGCCGGGCGACCGTTCCCGTCTCGAAGAGCTGCCGGACGGGCAGGCTGACGCTCAGCTCGCTGCGGATGCGGGAGACGACCTTGGTGGCGAGCAGCGAGTGCCCGCCCAGGGCGAAGAAGTCGTCGTGGACGCCGACGCGGTCCACGCGCAGCAGCTCCCGCCAGATGCCCGCCACGGCGGCCTCCAGGTCGTCGCGCGGCGGCACGTGGTCGACGCCGCCCCTGGTGGGGGCGGGCAGGGCGGCGCGGTCGACCTTGCCGCTGCGGTTCAGCGGCAGCTCGGGCAGGAAGACGGTGGTGGCGGGGACCATGTAGTCGGGCAGCTGGGTGGCCAGGTGGGCGCGCAGGGCGTTCGCGGACGCTGCGCCGTCGGGGCCAGCGCCGTCGGGGCCAGCGCCGTCGGGACCGGCGCCATCGGGACCGGCACTGCCACGACCGGCCGCCGGGACGACGTACGCCACCAGGAAGGTCCCCACGCCCGGTTCCTCGCGCGCCACGACGACCGCGTCGGCGACGTCCGGGTGCGCGAGCAGCACCGCCGCGATCTCGCCCGGTTCGACCCGGAACCCGCGCAGCTGCACCTGGTCGTCCAGCCTGCCCAGGTACTCGAGGGTCCCGTCGGGCAGCCACCGCACCAGGTCGCCGGTGCGGTACAGGCGGTCCCCGCCACCGAGTGGGTCGGGCCCGAAGCGGTCCGCCGTCAGGTCCGGCCTGCCGACGTAGCCGTTCGCCACGCCCACGCCGCCCAGGTGCAGGTCGCCGGGCACGCCGACGCCGACCGGGTTGAGGTGGCGGTCCAGGACGAGCGCGCGCGCCCCCGGCACCGGGACGCCGATGGGCGGCACGCGCGGGCCGTCCGGGGTGATCTCGGCGGAGATGGCCACGACGGTGGCCTCGGCAGGCCCGTACAGGTTGAGCAGGGTGAAGGGCGCGTCGGGGCGCGGGCGCTTGCGCAGCGCGGCGCCGCCGGTGGTGAGCACCCGCAGCGGGCTGCCCTCGGGCCACGGCAGGTCCAGCGCCAGCTCGCACAGCGGCGTCGGCAGGAACGCCGCGGTGACGCGGTGCTCGGCCAGCCAGCGGACGGCGTGCTCGCCGGAGGCGGTGGTGTCGTCGTCGGCCAGGTGCAGCTGCGCGCCGACCGACAGCGCGGACCAGATCTCCAGCACCGACACGTCGAAGGCGGTGCCCGCGACCTGCGACACCCGGTCGCGCGCGGTGAGCCCGCAGTCGGCGGTGTACCAGTCGACCCGGTGCGCCAGTCCCCCGTGGTCGAGCTGGACGCCCTTGGGCCTGCCGGTGGAGCCGGAGGTGTGGATGACGTAGGCGGCGTCGCGGGGCCCCACCGGGACGATCGGGGCGGGGGGCGCGTCGTGGTCCGCGCCGATCTCCAGCACGACCGGGTGCTCCACGAGCCCCCTGGTGCCGGGGGTGACGAGCACGGCCTTGGGCGTCGACCTGGCGACGACGTGGCCGACGCGGGCGGCCGGGGTGGCGGCGTCCAGCGGCAGGTAGGCCGCGCCCGCCCGCATCGCGGCCAGCGAGGCCACCACGTAGTCGAACCCGCGCGGCGCGCACACCAGCACCCGGTCGCCCCGGCCGACGCCCAGCCGGGCGAGCCGGGCGGCCAGGCGAGCGGCGCGGTCGTTCAGCTCGCCGTAGGTCATGCTCAGCGCGCCCCGCACCAGCGCCGTGGAGTCCGGGGGGACGGCCGCGACGCGCTCGGGCACCAGGCCGGGGGCGCGGTCGACGGCGCGGGGCGAGCACCAGGCCCCGGTGACCAGGGCGCGCTCGTCCGGTGGCAGCAGCTCCAGGTCGTGCAGCCGGGCGTCGGGGTCGCGCACGACCGAGCGCAGCAGCGCCTCCCAGCGCGCCAGCAGCCGCAGCGCGGTGCCCTCGTCGAACAGGTCCGTCGCGTACTGGAGGTCGCAGTGCAGCCCGTCGGGGCCCGCGACGACGACGAGGGTCAGGTCGAACATCGCCGAGGTGTCCGCGCCGCGCGCCCGCCGCACGTCGAGCCCCGGCAGCTCCAGCTCGGACCAGCTGGTGTCCTGGTAGTCGAACAGGACCTGGAACAGCGGGGTGCGGCTGGGCGAGCGCTCGACCCGCAGCAGCTCCACGACCTGCTCGAACGGCAGCTCCTGGTGGGCGTAGGCGCCGGTGACGGTGTCGCGGACGCGGGCGGTCAGCTCGCCGAAGGCCGGGTTGCCGGACAGGTCGGTGCGCAGGGCCAGGGTGTTGACGAACAGGCCGATGCCGCCCTCGGCCTCCGGGGTGTCGCGGTTGGCGGTGGTGCCGCCCACGACCAGGTCCTCGCTGCCGGTGTGCCTGGCCAGCAGGGCGTTGAACGCGGCGAACAGCACCAGGTAGAGGGTGACGCCGTGGTGGCGCGCCACGTCCCGCAGGCCGCGCGCCAGCTCCGCGTCCAGGAGGAGGTCCCGGCTGGAGCCCGCGGTGCCCCTGGTGGCGGGCCGGGGGCGGTCGGTGGGCAGCTCCAGCAGGGCGGGGGCGTCGGCGAGCGCGGCGGACCAGTAGTCGTGCAGGCGGGTCAGCTCGGCGTCCCGCAGCGACGCGCGCTGCCAGCGGGCGTAGTCGGCGTACTGGACGGCGGGGGCGGGCGGGACGGGGACGTCCGCGCCGGTCTCGCGGGCGTAGAACGCGCCCAGCTCGCGCAGGAACAGGTCCTGCGACCAGCCGTCGAACACCAGGTGGTGCCAGGACAGGGCGAGGAGGTGGCGCTCGGGGCCGACCCGGTGCAGGGTCGCGCGCACCAGGGGGCCCGCCGCCAGGTCGAACGGCCGGTCCGCCCGCCGCCACGCCTCCTGCTGCGCGCGCTCCGGCGAGGTGTGCTCGACCACGGGCAGGGCGATTGCCGCGCTCGGGGCGACCCGCTGCAGGGGGACGCCGTCGACCTCGGCCACGGTGGTGCGCAGCGCGTCGTGCCGCGCCACCACGGCGTTCAGCGCCCGCTCCAGCGCGTCGGCGCGCAGCGGGCCGCTGATGTCGAGCAGCTCGGCGATGGTGTAGGCGGAGCTGCCGGGTTCGAGCTGCTCCTGGAACCACAGGCGTTGCTGGGCGTGGGAGAGCGGCGTGTCGGCGACCGGTCCGGGTTCGACGGCGGGCGCCTGCGGCAGCGGTCGGGGGGCGAGGGAGTCGATGTGCGCGGCCAGGTCCGAGAGCACCGGGTGCTGGAGCATCTGGCGGACCGTGACGCGGACCGACCAGAGGCGGCGCACCCGCACCACGACCTTGGTGGCGAGCATCGAGTCGCCGCCGCCGCCCCGGAAGAAGTGCTGGTCGCGGCCGACGCGGGCGAGTCCGAGCACCTCCTCCCAGATGGCGGCCAGCGCGCGCTCGGTGGGCGTGACCGGTTCGGCGAGCACCGCGGCGTCCGCGCCGTCCCCGCCAGGGCCGTTCCCGTCCGCGCCGTCCCCGTCCGGCGACGTGGCGCCGGGGTCGGCGAGCAGCTCCACGACGCCGTCGCGGCGCAGCCGGGCGGTGCGCTCCCCCGCGCGGCCGGGCACGCCGACCGGCACCGGCGCGCCGTAGCGGTCGCGCAGCACCACCGGTTCGCCGTCCAGCACGGCGGGGGCCTCGGCCTCGGTGGCGAGGACGAGGTC
>NZ_JBQGCX010001121.1:0-4036 GCF_052038725.1 Actinosynnema sp. | reverse complement strand
GCTGCTCACCGGCCGCCGCGCCCGCGAACTCCCACTGCCCGTTCAGGTTCGACCACTTCCGCCGCTCCTGCTGGGGACGCGGGTACTCCGGCAGCGGCTGGTTCTTGTTGACCTTGTTCGTCCACGGCGTGGTCAACCGCTCGACCGAGTTGTTGATCCCGCTCCGGTACAGCTCCGGCACCGGCTTGCCGCCGACCGCCAACCCGCCCGCGCCGTCGTAGCGCAGCCGGATCCTCTGCCCCTTCAGCACGGCCTCGCCGAGCGTGATGACCAGCTTGTCGCCGTCCTTGCGGTTCACCGAGCTGATCGGGAACGGCACGGTGTCGACCTCGACGGCGACGTGCGAGCGGAAGTCGCCCAGCGCGGTGATCCGACCGTCGAACTCGGCCAGCACGGTCTTGCCGTTTGCCGGCGTGCTCAGCGCCAGCGGGTAGACCTCGAAGTCGGCGGGCCGGGTGAACGCGCTCTCCGGGACGGTGGACTTCGCCATCCCCGGAGCGGACCACCGCAGGAACATGTTCGCACCACCGGTGTCCTGGAACAGCTCCAGGCGGAACTCGTGCGCCACGCCCGCCTCCAGGCGGACCGGGGCGCTGCGCTGCTCGACGTCCCAGTCGCCGACCCAGTGGTCGATGACCGGCGCGCCGTCCAGGAACAGCCGGAACCCGTTGTCGCCGATCGCGTGGAACGTGTAGTCGGCGGTGGCCGGCGCGGTGAGCCGCCCGGTCCAGCGGGCGGTGGTGTGCTCGCCCCTGCCGGTCAGCGCCTGGAAGGTCGGGACGAGGTTGCCGAACTCGACGTTCGGGTCGAGCGCGGACCCGCCGAGGACGGCGAAGTCCCGCGCGCCCGGCGCGGACATGGCGAAGTACTCCCCCTTGAGCCCGTGCACCGCGGGCGCCGCCGAGGCGACCGCGGCGAGGGGCAGGGGGAGGGCGGAAGCGGTGATGAGGGCCAAGAGCAGGGTGAGTAGCCGTGTGACGGAGCGGAACATGGCGGTTCTCCTCGGTCCTGGCTGTGAGAGCGCTCACAAGCCAGCACTGATCTACGCACGCCGGTAACCAGAAGACAACAAAAGTTTTCAACAACCGAACCAAGAGCGAACAAAAGCAGGGCGGCTTACCCGCTGTTGGGTGGAATAAGTTTGGTCTTGTCGGAGTCTCAAGTGTTTCGTGGTGACTTCGGGGGCACCGCCACCGGCGAGTCCACGCGGAGCCCGCGCGCCGAGACCCCGACCGCCGCCAGGCACACCGCCGTCAGCCCCAGCACCCCGGCCGCACCCAGCCCGCCCGCCAGCAGCCCCACCGCGCCGGGGATCACCACCTGACCGGCCCGGTTGCCGGTCAGCCGCAGCGACATCGCCCGCCCGCGCAGCCCCGGCGGCGCCGACTCGGCCAGCCACGACATCGTCACCGGCTGCCCCACGCCCAGCCCCAGCCCGGCCACCACGACCGCGACCGCCAGCGCCCACAGCGGCATCGGCGCGACCACCGCGCCCATCCCCACCGCCGCCAGCGCCACGCTGCCCAGCAGCAGCCGCTTGCGCCCCCACCACGCCGACAGCCTGCCCAGGAACAGCCGGGAGGTCATCGACGCCGCCGCCCGCAGCCCGAGCAGCAGCCCGACCGCGCCCGCGTCCAGCCCGCGCTCGGTTCCCAGCGCGGGCAGGTAGACCAGCGAGATGTCCACCGCGGCCAGCACCACGCAGCTGGTGACCAGCGCCCGCAGCAGTCCGGGCAGCCGCAGCAGCCCGCCGAGCCCGGTCGGCCCCTCCTCGCCCCTCTCCGGCGCGCGCACCCCGGTGCGGCGCAGGAACAGCGAGCTGACCAGCAGAACCCCGGCCAGCGCGGTCGCCCCGGTGAACACCGCCGCCGTGTCCGGGCTCGCCCGCGCCCCGCCCAGCAGCGGGATCAGCGGCGGCCCGAGCAGCTGGCCGAGCGAGGCCGCGAACGTGTAGTAGCCGAACGCCGAGTCGAACCGCCCCGACGTCGAGCTGTTCGCCACCAGCGACTGCTGCCCGATCACCGCGCACAGGTGCCCGGTGCCCAGCACCGCCGTCGCCACCAGCAGCCCCGGCGCGCTGTCGCCCAGCAGCAGGAACGCCCCGCCCGCCGCCACCAGCAGCGCCGCGCCCGACACCAGCAGCCACCGCTCGCCCACCCGGTCCACCCAGTGCCCCAGCGGCAGCGCGATCGCCAGCGGCACCACCGCGAACCCGGCGGACAGCAGGCCCAGCCACGCGGGCGGCACGTCGAGCTCCAGTGCCCGGTAGGCCATGGTCGGGCGCAGCATGAACGTGACCACCTGGGTCAGCGTCGAGTGCGCGAACAGCGCCACCAGCGCGGTGCGGCCCATCAGCGGCCACCGCCCAGCAGCCGCAGCGCCGCCCGCGCGCCCAGGCTGGTGTCCACGTGCCCGCGCATCAGCTCGCTCGCCCCGACCGCGTCGCCCTCGACCACCAGGTCCACCAGCGCCGCGTGCTCGGCCGCCCGGCGCGCCAGCTCGGCGGCGTCCCGGCCCTCCCGCAGCGCGAGCGCCCGGTACCGGTCGGACTTGTCCCACAGCGCGTCCAGCGAGGCGACGAGCACCTCGTTCTGCGAGGCCCGGTAGACCGCGGCGTGGAACCGGCGGTGCGTGGCCAGGTCGTCGGTGGACGCGCCCCTGCCGAGCGGGCGCAACCCGTCGTGCGCGCGCCGGATCTCGGCGACGTCGGCCCTGGTCCGCCGCTCGGCCGCCAGCCCCGCCGCGAGCGGGTCGAGCGCCCGGCGCACCTCCAGCAGGTCGCGCGCCTCCTCGCCGCTCAGCGGGGCGACCCGCGCGTCCCGGTGCGCGCCCAGCTCCACCAGGCCCTCGGCGCTCAGCCGCTTCAGCGCCTCGCGCAGCGGGGTGGTGCTGATGCCCAGCTCGACCGCGAGCGCCGCCTGGTTCACCACCGCGCCCGGCGCGAGCGCGCCCGACAGGACCCGCCCGCGCACCTGCGCGTAGGCGAGGTCGCTCTTGGTCACCGGTGCTGGGGCGGGGTTGGTCATCGCGGTCCTTATAACCTCGGTGTGGACATCGACGCAGTGCCATGCGCTTTGTGCGGTTTACTCAGGTTCAGGTTATAACCTCGCCGGGCCGCTCCGGACCGCTGGTTCCAGTGCGCGGGAGAACTGTGACCGCGGTCACCGGAACGCAACGGTCTCGCCACGTCGCGCATCGCCGTGTTTGGGACCTCGCCACCCGGCGGAACCCAGGGAACGGCGATCAGAGGAGGAGCACGATGTCGTTGCGCGCGATCGTGGTGACCGGGACCTGCCTCGTCGCGGCCTTCGCGGCGGGGTGCGGTTCGGGGGGCACGGCCCAGGAGGGCGGCGAGGTGCCGGACATCGAGGTCGTCCCCTCCGGCGGCACGTCCAGCGGGGCGCCCGCCGCGACCCAGCCGCCCCCGGCGCCCACCACCGAGGGGGGCACGACCTCCGAGGCCGCGACCCCACCGCCCGCGAGCGGACCGGCCAAGTGCCAGACCGCCCAGCTGAGGATCGAGTTCGGCCAGGGCAACGCGGACATGCAGGGCGCCCACCTGCCCCTGCGCTTCACCAACACCGGCCAGGCGGCCTGCACCCTGCAGGGCGCGCCCGGCGTGTCCTACGTGACCGGCGACAGCGGCGAGCAGGTCGGCGAGCCCGCCACCCGCGACGTCAACGGCCCGCTGGTCACCCTCAACCCCGGCGAGACCGCCTCGGCCGGCGTCTTCCTGTCCAGCGCGCCGCAGAAGACCCCGGACTGCCAGCAGGTGCCGGTGCGCGGGCTGCGGATCTACCCGCCCGACAACACCGCCGCGGCCTTCGTGCCCGACGACACCTACGCGTGCGCGCCGCCGCTCAACGGCCCGTTCCTGCGCGTCGGCCCGGTGAAGCCGGGACCGGACAACACCGACGCGTGACCTGTTCCTGACCGCCGCGCTCACCACGGGTGAGCGCGGCGGTGCGCTGTTCGCGGGATCTAATGGCGTCATTCCACGGTGCGGTGACAATTCCGGCACACTTGGAATGGCCAG
>NZ_JBQGCX010001120.1:0-2286 GCF_052038725.1 Actinosynnema sp. | reverse complement strand
GCCGCCGGTGCCGCCGGGGACCAGGCCCGTGCCGCGCGGGGCCCCCTCGGTGGCCCCCGCGCCGCCGGGGGCGCGCCCCAGGCGGCGGGCGCGGGTGCCCGCCGGGCGCCCCGCGACCTGGTCCTCGGCGCCGGAGCGCGCGCCGACCAGCCGTTCCACCACGAGGTCGTCCACGTCGGCGGGCAGGTCCACCACGCCGCCCCAGGTCTGCGGCCGGTCCAGCCCCAGGACGGTGCCGATGCCCCACAGGGCGCTCTGGCGCGGGTCGGCGGGCTCCTCCAGCCCGGCGCCGACGGCGCGCGAGGTGGCGAACCACAGCGGCGCGGTGACGCCCGCGTCGTCCAGGCCCTGCACCAGCGGCACCGAGGCGGCGACGCCGCGCGAGAGCGACGGGAACAGCGGGTGCGGGCGGTCGTCCAGGCCCAGCAGGGAGAGCACGCCCTCCGGCTGGCCGCCCGCGACGGCGGAGCGCACCAGGTCGGCCGCGGCGGCCCGGTCGAACCCGTCCACCGCCACCGGCAGCACGTCCGCGCCACGCGCGGTCAGGCCGTCCACGACGGCGATGACCCGCTTGTCCTCGCGCAGCGACTCGGGCACCACCAGCAGCCAGGAACCGGTGGAGACCGGCGGGACCGGCTGGTCCACGGCCCGCCACTCGACCCGGTAGCGCCACGAGTCCACGGTGGACCGCTCGCGGAAGCCGTTGCGCCACGCGGACAGCGCGGGCAGCACCGCGCCCAGCGCGGCCTCGTCCACGGACAGCTCGCGCGCCAGCGAGTCGACGCCGCCGGACTCCAGCGCGGCCCAGAGCGCGGCGGAGGCCGGGTCGGCCTCGGCGGCCGGGGCGTCGGTGAGCCAGTAGTGGGCGTGCCGGAAGGCGTAGGTGGGCAGCCGGACCGGGCGCGCGCCGGGCAGCAGCGCGGCGAAGTCCGGGCGGACGCCGCCGCGCACGTGCAGCTCCGCGAGGGAGCGGGTGAACCGGCCCAGGCCGCCCTCGTCGCGGCGCAGCGTGCCTGCGACGACGGTGGGCTGCTCGCGGGCGTCCAGGGTCTCGCCGATGCTCGGCGCGATCACCGGGTGCGGGCTGACCTCCACGAACACCGCGTGCCCCGACTCGGCGAGCGCCTGCACGGCCGGGGCGAACAGCACCGGGGAGCGCAGGTTCGAGTACCAGTAGCGGGCGTCGAGCTGGCCGCCCGCGACGAACTCGCCGGTGACCGTGGACAGCATCGGGATCGCGCCCGCGCGGGGGCTGATCGGCGCGAGGTCGGTGAGCATCCGCTGCTCCACCTCGGCGACCTGCGCGGAGTGCGAGGCGTAGTCGATGTTGACCCGCCTGGCCCGCACGTCCCGCTCTTCCAGGACCGCGGTCAGCTCGGCCAGCGCGTCCAGGTCGCCGGAGACGACCGTGGAGGCCGCGCCGTTGACCGCGCCGAGGGAGAGCCGGCCGTCCATCGCCTCCAGGTACGGCTCGACCTCGGCCAGCGGCAGCCCGATCGAGAGCATCCCGCCGCGACCGGCCAGGCTCTCCCGGATCGCGATGCCGCGCAGGGCGACCACGCGCGCGCCGTCGAGCAGCGACAGGTGGCCGCCGACGACGGCCGCCGCGATCTCGCCCTGCGAGTGGCCGACGACCGCGTCGGGCCGCACGCCGTGGTGCTCCCACAGCGCGGGCTGCACGACGTCGCCGCGCTCCAGCGACGGGGCGCCCTCGCCGCCGCGCACGGCCGCGATCAGGTCCCAGTCCAGGAAGGCCGACAGCGCCTCGGCGCACTCGGCCATCTTCGCGGCGAACACCGGCGAGGTGTCGAGCAGCTCGGCGGCCATGCCCTCCCACTGGGAGCCCTGGCCGGGGTAGGCGAACACGACCTTGCCGACCACGTCGGCGGCCCCGGTGACCAGGGACGGGGACGGCAGGCCCTCGGCGAGCGCGGCGACCCCGGCCGCCAGCTCGGCGCGGTCCGCGCCCAGGACGACGGCGCGGCGCTCGAAGGCGGTGCGGGTGGTGGCCAGCGACCAGCCGATGTCACGCGGGGAGCCGGTCTCGTGGGTGGCGAGGTGGTCGCGCAGCCGGGCGGCCTGCGCCCGCAGGGCGTCGGCGGTGCGGCCGGACAGCACCCACGGCACCACCGGCGGGGCGGCGGCGGTCTCGGCCTCAGCGCTCTCGGCCTCAGCGGTCTCGGCGGCGACCTCGGGGGCCTGCTCCAGCACCAGGTGCGCGTTGGTCCCGCTGATGCCGAACGAGGACACGCCCGCGCGGCGCGGGCGCCCGGTCTCCGGCCACGG
>NZ_JBQGCX010001119.1:0-5266 GCF_052038725.1 Actinosynnema sp. | reverse complement strand
GGGGGTGGGGAGGGCGCCGACGGGGGCCCGCCGACGGGCCCCGGGGCCCCGCCCGCCCCCGCGCGGGGGGGGCGGGGGGGCTGCCGCTGGGCGCGCTCGCCGGGGTGCTCGCCGGGCTCGCGATCGCGGGCACCGGCGCGGCGGCAGGCGGACCGGGGCCCGCCGCGCGGGTGGCGCAGCCGCTGGCCAGGGTCCTGCTCGACCTCTCGGCGACGGGCGTGGTCGGCCTGTCGCTGCTGCCGAGGCTGCTCGGCGCGGCCCGCCCCTCGGCGACCGAGCCGGTGCTGCGGCTGGCCAGGCCCGCCGCCGTGGTGCTGTCGGCGGTGTGGGCGCTCGCCGCGCTGCTGTCGGTCGTGCTGCGCGCGCACGAGACCAGGCCGGACGTGCCGCTGACCACGGCCAGGCTGCTCGACTACGCGCAGCGGGTGCCCGCCGGTCAGGGGCTGCTGTTCAGCGCGGTGTGCGCGGTGGTGTGCCTGGGGGTCGGCGCGGTCGCGGTGCGCAGGGGCGAGGCGGTGCCCGCCGAGCTGCGGGTGCTGGTCGCCCTGTTCGGGCTGCTCCCGCTGCCCGCCACCGGGCACGCGTCGAACCGGGACTTCCGGGACGTGGCCGTGGTCGCGATGGAGCTGCACGTGCTGGGCGCGGCGCTGTGGACCGGCGGGCTGGTCGCGCTGGTCGCGCTCGTGGCGCACCGCAGGGGGCTGCTGGCCGAGGCGCTCCCCCGGTTCTCGAAGCTGGCGACCGCCGCGCTGCTGGTGGTGACCGCGACCGGGGTCGGCACCGGGCTGCTGGAGCTGGCCGCCGCGCCGGGCGGCGGGCTGCCGGGCTCGCTGGTGACCACCCCGTACGGGCTGCTGCTGGTCGGCAAGGCGCTGTGCGCGCTGGCCCTCGCCGGGCTCGGGGCGCGCATCCGCTGGTGGCTGCTGCCGCTCGTCCGGCGGCACCAGCCGACCGCGCTGGTCGGCTGGGCGGCGGCGGAGCTGGCCGTGATGGGCGCGGCGTTCGGGCTCGCGGTGGTGCTCTCGCGCGCGCCGGTCGCCTAGCGGCCACGGCCGAGCGCCTGCCGGGCCGGGGCGGGCGACCGCCCGTCGCGCGGGCGCCACCGGCCGACGGCGCGGGCCGATCGGCGGTGGTCGGTTCGGTCCAGCGCCGAACGGTCCTTCCGGTGCGATGAACTGCGTCCGGAAGGACCAGCGGCGATTGCGCCGGGCGAACGGCCTCAGTCCTGGGCGAGCCTGGCGGTCGGGTCGTTGCGGAACTTCCCGAGCACCACCAGCGCCTCCTGCCCGCGCCGGTCGAGCTCGCGGGCGTCGATCCAGCCGTTGGCGAAGTAGCGGTAGTCCTGGGCGAGCTTCACCAGCTCCGCGAGGTAGTCCGCGGACCGCCGCCGCCGATCCTCGTCGAACGAGGCCAGCAGCGGCAGCTGCGTGTCCACGACCTCGTCCAGCATCCTGGCCGCGTCGAGGGCACGCTTGGCGCGCCTGCGCCTAGTGCCGAGCAACTGTCCGATTCCGCGCACCGTGGCAACACCCCATCGCCCGAGTCAGCACCCGAACCCTAGGCACTGCGAAGCTCCCCGTCGATGGGTTCAGTCGCATTCCACGTGCGCGGTGTTACGCGAATTGCGGACTCAGCGGTAGGGCTCCCAGCGGGTCCCCGAATCGCCCTCGCGCAGTGATCGAAGTCGTCGTCGCAGCTCAGGCGCGACCTCGGGGTGGCTGCGCAGGATCGGCAGGACGCTGGTGGTGAGCTTCAGCTCACGCACGTCCCTGAGCAGGGCGTACCCCGGCCAGCCGGTCACGTCGAAGCCGTACTCGGCGGCGAGCTGCTCGTGCCACCGCCACGGGTGGCCGAGCCGGGCCGCGCCGACCGGGACCATGGACAGGTCCCACTCCCTCGGCCCCAGCCCGGTCGAGTCGAAGTCGCAGATCAGGGGCCCGTCCGGGCTCGGGATGAGGTTGCGCAGGTGCGCGTCCCCGTGCACGAGGCCGACCGGGAGCGCCGTCTCCAGCGAGCGGAGCCGCTCGGCGAGCGCCGCGCAGCGCTCCTCCAGGAACTCCAGGTCGTCCGCCGCCAGCTCCTCGGCGTCGGCGATCCGCCGCCGCACGTCCTCCAGCGGAGACCACTTCGGCACCGCGAAGTCCGGCTCCGGCAGCGAGTGCACCACTCGGAGCAGCCTGCCGAGGTCGCGGCCGTCGACGGGCGGGCCGCCGCTCGGCGCGGTGCGCCACAGGGTGGCCACGTGCTCCCCCACGACGAGCGGTTGGGGCACGCCCTCCACCAGCCGCACGGCGGGCACGTCGTGCCGGGCCAGCCAGCGGGCGACCGCGACCACCTTGGGCGCCCGGTGGCGCAGCGCCATCGACCCCGTTATCCGCACCACGACGCCCTCGGCGGGCAGCTCGTACACCGCGTTGGCGGTGAACTTCAGCAGCCGCGCGCCCCGGTGGTCGAGTCCGAGGCCCGCGCACAGCCGCTGCAGGACGTCCGCGAGCACGGCGGGGGTGAACCGGCCACCACCCGCCACCCGCGCACCGCTCCCGGCGCCTGCCTCGGCGCCGTTCCCGGCCTCGGCGCCGATCCCCGCGCCGCCGCCCTCCGCACCGCTCCCAGCGCCGTCGCCCGCGCCGTCGCGCCCGGACCCCCGCGGAGGTCCGAGCCCCGACGCCTCAGGCCGCGCTGTCGGTGCCGGTGAACTTGGAGACGCGTTCGGCGAGCTCACGGGCGTCCTGGTTGTTGCGGCGCTTCTGCGCCTCGCCGAGCAGCGGCTTCATCCGGTCCTTGGTGCGGATCGACTTCAGGCTCTCGGACAGGTCGAGCGCCTGGCGCCCGACCTTGGAGCCGTGGTCGAGGTCGCCCTGGAGCAGGTGGTTGATCGACAGTGAGATGAAGTTGAACGACTTGCTGCGCGTCATGTCCTCGCCGTAGCCGCCGATCGCCTTGGACAGCGCCGGGATGGCCGTGCGGGTGTACTTGACGTCCACCGTCTGGGCCAGCTCGGTGTGCACCGTGCCGACCATGGCGGACAGGTCGTTCGCGTCGAAGAACCGCGCCCACGCGGGCGCCTCTGCGACGTTGGCCCTGGCGAACTCGTCGCGCGCCCTGCCGAGCAGCTTGAGCGCCTGCGTGTCGGAGCCCATCTTCGCGTAGGCCCACGCCTCGTTCGCGCACAGGATGCCGACCGCGAGCTCGGAGCCGGAGTTCTGCGCGGCCAGCTGGCCGAGCTGGAACACCTTGAGCGCGTCGTCCGGTGCGTCCTGGTGCAGGTAGACGCGGCCCATCCGGTACAGGATGTTCGCGACCAGCTCCTCCTTGCGCCCCTGCTTGGCCAGGCTGAGCGCCTGCCCGAAGTGGTTGCGCGCCGAGTCGTACAGCCCGGTGTCGAACGACGTCCAGCCAGCCAGGTTGTGCAGGTCGGCGAGCGCGACGTACAGCCGCTCCTTGACCAGCTCGGTCGCGTTCGCGCCCAGCATCTGCTGCCCCCAGGACAGCTGGGCGACGACGGCGTCGCGGCAGGAGCCGCCGCCGTACTGGTAGTCCAGCGTGCGCAGGGCCTTGGTGGCGGCCTCGACCTGGCGGACGTCGGTCATGCCGATCCGGCCGGGGGCCGGGGTCTGCGCGGGAGAGCCCGTCCAAGACCCGGAGTCCGTGCCGAACACGGCCGCACCGACGGTGATGGCGGCGGCGTGCGCGAGGAACTTCCTTCGCTTCACCGACTCGTCCTCCTCAGAATGGGGTGCCTCCGCCGTGGCGGCCACCCGCACTGCCGTGGCCTCGTCGTAGGCGAGGCCCATGTATCCCCTGGGGACACCCAAGCCGGTGGCGATCCTGGTCAGGACGTCGTAGGCCATGACCTGACGACCCTTGAGGATCTCCGACACTTCGGACTGCGACTGACCGGTGAGCGCCGCGATCTGGCGCTGCGACACGCCGTGCCTGCGCAGCAGCCGGTAGACCGTGCTGATCTCCCGCTTGGCCAGGGCGTCGCGCATCTCCTGCTGGTCCCAGACCTCGGGCGTAACAGGAGAGTTCGACGAACCGATGGTGTTCAATTGCGCCCCCTCACAGTCCTTACCGGGCGTCAACGGCAGAGTAGGGGCATTCCACCAAGTGCGAGAAGTGTCGATCGGCGAGGCTGATCGGCCCTACTGAACTCCGTTGACCGCTTACCGTGGAACGGGCACCGGCCACCGCTGGAGTGCCCCGCTCCGGGTTGAATCATCGCAATCTAGGTTCCGGTAAGCGAGTGAACTCGGAGAGGGACACGCGGTGGATCTGATCGAGCAGGCGGTGACCACCCGGCGCGGTGGCGTCGCGGGCGAGGTCGTCCTCGGGGTTTCCCCCTCCACTTCCCTGTCTATCCAGGAGCCGACCGACCTCGGCTCCGGATGGCGCGGCTCGACCGGGCAGCGTCGTCGGTGGTGCTCCAGCCCCGACGGCGTGGACGGCCGGGACCGCAGCTCCACCGCCCGGACCTCCGGGGGCCCCGCGCCCCTGGTCGGCCCGACCGGTGGGGCGGCGGTCCTTTCGGCCGACCGACTCGTACAGCTCAGGGCAGCGCTACGCGAAGCCGCCGAGAAGGCGGAAAGGTGACGGTGACGTTTCGGTGGACGAGATCCTCGGTCAAGTTCTTCGCAACGCGGTCTGGGAACGGTTGGACCTGCTCACGGAGCTGGCCAGCCAGGCCGACGCCCCTTCCCTCCTGTCGGTGGCACGATCCGAGCTCCCTCGGTTGACCGAGGGATGGCGGGCACTGCTCGCCGCGCACGAACCGGACGACAAGGGCAACTGCCCCGAGTGCTCCGGTCGTTGGCGGCAGCAGAAGAGCCCCTGCTCGGTGTGGCGCGCCGCGTACGAACACCTGGTCGCGGGCGGACTGGCCCCGCGCCCGGCTCGGCACCTCCGCACGGCGCCGGTGACCCCTCCTGTCACCCGGTCGCGCCGAGGAGTAGCTGTCCGAGCCCATTAACGGGCGGTGGCGACCTGTCGTTCCCCCGACGCGACACGGTCGTCCACCCGCCTCACGCTGACCGGCGGTCCGGGACGTGCGAACCCCCGACCGCGACGAACGGGCCGCCGGTCAGCCTCACAACTGAACACCCGAGTCATCCGCGGACCGGTGTCGTGCACACCTTCCCTCCCGACCGGCGCCGGTCCGCGGGCACCAAGTCCGGCCCCCATTTACCCGCCTCCCCCGCGGGCCAAGGGGGCGGTTCCCCCTCCGGGGTTAACAAAAACGCCCGTTCGCGGCCAGGGCCCATTACGT
>NZ_JBQGCX010001118.1:0-5152 GCF_052038725.1 Actinosynnema sp. | reverse complement strand
GCCCGCGCGACCGGGAGGGGACGCCGGGCGGGCCGGGGGCGGGGTGGAGCGGGCCCCCGCGCCGGGGACCTCCACCCCTGCTCCCGCCGCCCTACGGGAGCAGCAGCAGCTTCCCGGTGGTCGCCCGCGACCCCAGGTCCGCGTGCGCCCTGGCCGCCTCCGCCAGGGGGTAGCGCCCGCCGATCCGCACCGCCAGCTCACCGCGCTCGACCATGCCGAACAGCTCCCCCGCGTGCGCCTCCAGCTCGCCGGGCCCGCTGATGTGGTCCTCCACCGACGAGTAGGTCACGCGCACGCTGCGCGGCAGCTCGCTCATCCGCACGGTCGGCACGTCGTCGATCAGCGGCCCGTAGTAGACCAGCGTGCCGTGCCTGCGCAGCACCCGCAGCGACGCCTCGAACGTGCTGCCGCCCGCGCCGTCGAACACCGCGTGCACGCCGCCGGTCAGCTCCAGCACCGCCTCGGCGAACCCGCCCCCGGTCGACACCAGCACGTGGTCCGCGCCCGCCGCGCGCACCACCCCGACCTTCTCCTCCCGCGACACCAGCCCGACGACGGTGGCCCCGCGCGCCTTGGCCAGCTGCACCAGCAGCAGCCCGACGCCACCGGCGGCGGCGTGCACGAGCACCACCTCACCGGCCTGCGTCGGGTGGGACACGGTGGCGAAGTGGTGCGCGGACAGCCCCTGGAGCACCAGCGCGGCGGCCGTCTCCTCGCCCACGCCGTCGGGGAGCGCCACCAGCTTCGACTCCGGCAGCACGGCGCGCGTGGCGTAGCTGCCGTGGTCCAGCGTCATCCAGGCCACGCGGTCGCCGGGCGCGAACCCGCGCACGTCCGCCCCCACCTCGGCCACCACGCCCGCGCCCTCCATGCCGGGCACCTCGGCGGCGCCCTGCGCGCGGATGGCGGGGTCCTGGAAGTTCACGCCCGCCGCGCGCACGTCCACCAGCACCTCGCCCGGTCCGGGACGCGGGTCCGGCCGCTCGCGCAGCGCCAGCACCTCGGGTCCACCGGGCTTCTCGATCACGATCGCTCTCATGCCGGGTGACGGTATTTTCGGCAAAATGTACCCACAAGTACAGTCCTGGGGGTGATCACCGCGAAGGGCGCAGCGACCCGCAGGCGCATCGTCGAGGCCGCCGCCGAGGAGGTCAGGGAGCGCGGCGCGAGCGCCACCACCCTGGACGACGTGTGCGGGCGCAGCCGCACCGGCAAGAGCCAGGTCTTCCACTACTTCCCGGACGGCAAGGAGCAGCTGCTGCTGGCCGTGGCCGAGCTGGAGGCCGAGCGGGTCTTCGAGGACCAGCAGCCGTACCTGAGCGAGCTGACCTCGCGCGCGGCGTGGCTGGCGTGGCGCGACCTGGTGGTCGAGCGGTACCGCGACCAGGGGGTGCACTGCCCGCTGGTGGTGCTGATCGCCGAGGTGGGCAGGTTCAGCGAGCGGTCGCGGGCGGTCACGGCGGGGCTGCTGCGGCGGTGGCAGGCATGCGTGCGCGAGGGCGTGGTGGCCACCCAGGCGGCGGGCGAGGCCGATCCGGGCCTGGACCCGGACCGGATGGCGGCGGCGGTGATCGCGGCGGTGCAGGGCGGGGTGACGGTGCTGCTGTCGACCGGGTCGGCGGAGCACCTGGAGGCGGGGATGGACCTGTGCCTGGAGCGGCTGCTGCGCTGAGGGCTACCGCGGGACCGCGCAGCTCGCGGACGCCTCGCGCGCGTTCCCGGCGGCGGAGCGGCGGGCGGCGTCGCGGAACTGCCGGGGCGAGGAGCCGACCACGCGGCGGGCACGTGCACGAGCCGGGGCCGCCGCGCACCACCCCGCCGATCCGCACGTGCCGGAACGCCGCGAAGCACACCGCCCACGACCCGCCCGCGCGCAGGCCGGGGTCGACGCGGTGCCCGACCTGCGCTGGGAGCTGCGCGAGCTGGTGGTCGACGGCGACCGGATCGCCGCCAGGCTGACCGACGCGGGAACGCCGGTGAAGGAGTGGCTCGGCGTGGCGCCCACCGGGGCGTCGTTCGAGATCGCCGAGCACGCCCTCCACCGGGTGCGCGACGGGCGGTTCAGCCACCTGGCGAACCTCCAGGACGTCGAGGCGCTCAGGGCGCAGCCGGGCGCCTGCCCCACGGGCGGGTGGCGGCTCAGCCCACCGCCACCCGCCCGCCACCGGTCAGGAACCCCGCCAGCCGCTCGCCCTCCGCCACGACCTCGTCGACCTCGGCCCCCGTCAGCTCGCGCAGCGGCGCCACCCGCACCACGTCCTCGGCCACCCGCCAGGTCGCGGTGACCCGCCCGTCCACCAGCACCACCCGCTCCCCGGCCACCGACAGCCCCTTGTGCGCGTCGTCGATGATCCGGCTCCGGTCCTGGTAGCCCAGGATCGCGTTGTCGAACGCGGGCAGGTACCGCACCGGCGCGGGCACGTCGCCGTCCGGCCTGGGGGCGCCCGGCAGGTCCAGCAGCTCGCGACCGCGCTCGTCGCGGAACGACACCAGCTCCTCGCGCACCGCCGCCACGGCGGCGGGCAACCCGGCCAGGCCGCTCCACATCCGCAGGTCGCCCGAGCTCGCCGGGCCGTGCGCGGCCAGGTAGCGGCGCACCAGCTCGCGGCCGACCGGGTCGTCGGCGTCCAGGGGGTCGGGTTCGCGGCCGAGCCAGTCGGCGAGCAGCGCGTTGCGCACCCCGCCCCTCGCCCGCCACAGCCCGCGCGGCGGCGTCTGGGCCACCGGCACGAGCGCGGCGATCACCATCTCGCCCAGCGCCCTGGCCGCCACCGACGGCCACCGCCCGGCCAGCGCGCGCACCACCTCCGCCGCGCTCCTCGGCTCCCCCGCCAGCGCCTCCCGCCCGGCGGCGGCCAGCTCGTCCAGGTCGACGCCCGCCAGGTCCGCCCGGTACACCCCGAGCACCTTCTGGCGCAGCATGTCGGCGTGCCGCGACCGCCACGCCAGCACGTCCTCCGAGGTCACCAGGTGCACGGTCCGCCGCATCAAGTGCACCCGCACCGCGCGCCTGCCGGTGACCAGGTCGTCCAGCGAGGCGGGCGCGAAGTCCCGCAGCCGCGACCACAGGCCGGTGAACGGCTCCTGCGGCTCCTGCGCCTGCATCCCGCACAGGTGCGACACCGCGCCCCACGCGTCCAGGTCGGCGCGCTCCAGCAGCAACTGCCTGGCGAGGGTGGCGCGGTTGAGCTCGCGCGTGGTCAGCACGGTCACGTCAGGCCGCCGCGCGCTCGTCGAGCGGACGCCTGCGCAGCGCCGGGACGGTCACCTCGGGCGGGGAGAACGCCACGTCGATCGGCCCGAGGTCCGCGCCCGGCGGGACGATCCCGTCGATCTTGTCGAGCAGGTCGTCGTCCAGGACGGCGCCCGCGCCCGCGATCAGGTCCGCCAGCTGCTCGGGGGTGCGCGGGCCGATGATCGCCGAGGTCACCGCCGGGTGGGCGGTGGCGAACGCCATCGCCAGGTGCGCCAGCGGCAGTCCGGCCTCGCGGGCCAGGGGGATCAGGCGCTCGACGGCGTCGAGCTTGCGCTCGTCGGTCAGGTGCCGGGGGACCCAGCGCATCCGGCCGGGGTTCATCGGCGTGCCCCGGCGGTAGCGGCCGGTGAGCAGGCCGGACGCGAGCGGGCTCCACACCAGCACGCCCAGCCCGTACCGCCGGCAGGTGGGCAGCACCTCGCGCTCGACGCCCCGGTCGAGGATCGAGTACGGGGGCTGCTCGGTGCGGTACCGGTGCAGGCCGCGCCGCTCGGCGGTCCACTGGGCCTCCACGATCCGCGACGCGGGCAGGCTCGACGTGCCGATGGCGCGGACCTTGCCCGCGCGCACCAGGTCGGTGAGCGCGGACAGGGTCTCCTCGTCGTCGGTCGACGGGTCGGGGTGGTGCACCTGGTAGAGGTCGACGTGGTCGACGGCGAGCCTGCGCAGCGAGTCCTCCACGGCGGTGATGATCCAGCGCCGCGAGCTGCCCCGCCGGTTGGGGTCGTCCCCCATCGGGCCGTTGCCCTTGGTGGCGAGCACGACGTCGTCCCGCCTGCCCCGGATGGCCCGGCCGACGACCCGCTCGGACTCGCCGCCGCCGTACACGTCGGCGGTGTCGATGAAGTTGATGCCCGCGTCCAGGGCGTGGCGGACCATGCCCTCGCACTCGTCCAGGTCGGTGTTGCCCGCGCCGAACATCATGGTGCCCAGGCAGTAGGGGCTCACCCGGATCCCGGTCCTGCCCAGCTCTCGCGTCCTCATGCGGCACAGCGTGTCGCGGGAAGAGGACAGTTTGTGTCCGCTACCGGGGTGGATACTGCCGGACGTGCAGAAGACCTCCGCGCGGTTGCTGTCGTTGCTGTCCCTGCTCCAGGCGCGGCGCGACTGGCCGGGCGCGCTGCTGGCCGAGCGGCTGGACGTCAGCTCGCGCACGGTGCGGCGCGACGTCGACCGGTTGCGGGAGCTGGGCTACCCGATCGCGGCGGTCAAGGGCCCCGACGGCGGGTACCGCCTCGACGCCGGGACGCAGATGCCGCCGCTGCTGTTCGACGACGAGCAGGCCGTGGCGCTGGCGGTCGCGCTGCGGGTGGCGGCGACCAGCGGGGCCGGGGTGGAGGAGGCGGCGGTGCGGGCGCTGGCGACGGTGCGGCAGGTGCTGCCCGCGCGGCTGCGGCACCGGGTGGACGCGCTGCAGGTCACGGCGCTGGAACGGCCGGGGGCGGTGCGGGTGGACGGGGAGGTGCTGGTGGCGCTGAGCGCGGCGGTGCGGGCGCGGGAGGTGCTGCGGTTCGACTACGCGGGCTCCGACGGCACGCCCCGGCGGGCGGAGCCGCACCACCTGGTCGCGGCGGGCGGGCGCTGGTACCTGGTGGCGTGGGACCTGGACCGCGAGGACTGGCGCACCTTCCGCGCCGACCGGATCACCCCGCGCGTGCCCACCGGCCCCCGCTTCGCCGCGCGCGAGGCGCCGGGCGGGGACGTGGCGGCGTTCGTGCGGGGCCGGTTCCGGGGGTCGGTGGACGGGGAGTGGCCGTGCCGGGGCGAGGTGCTGCTGGACCTGCCCGCCTCGGCGGTGGCGGCGCACGTCGGGGACGCGGTGGTGGTGGAGGTGGGGCCGGGGCGGTGCCGGGTGGTGGCGGGGTCGTGGTCGTGGGAGGGGTTGGCGGCGTCGGT
>NZ_JBQGCX010001117.1:0-2842 GCF_052038725.1 Actinosynnema sp. | reverse complement strand
TCAGACGCGCCGGACTGCCGGTTAGGCGCGTCCTGCCACTGGCCAGGCGCGTCCTGCCACTGGCCAGGCGCGTCCTGCCACTGGCCAGGCGCGTCCTGCCGCTGCTCAGGCTCGTCCCTCTGCTGTTCCGGAAGCCCTGGGCGGTCCTGCGCGCCCAGGCTCCCTGGCTCATCCCGACCGCCCTGCGCATCCCGACCGTCCTGCGCATCCCGGCTTTCCTGCTGCTGCCTGGGGGTTGGCGGCGCAGGCTGGGGCATCGCCGAGTGGCGCGTCGGCGGCTGTGCGGCAGACGGCTGCGCGACGGGCTGCTGCGCGGCGGACTGCTTGGGGGTGGGCTGCTGGTCCTGGGTGCGCTGGTCCTGGGTGGACGTCCTGGCCTGGGGGCACTGCGAGGGCTGGGGCAGGGGCTGGGCCTGGGGCGGGGCCGGGTGGTTGTGGCCGTTCTTCTGGAGGTGCTGGGCTGGGGGTGTGGCCACGGTGGCGGTCCGCGATCGGCCCCCTGCGGTGTCAGGAGCGGGGGTGGGTTCGATCATGGATTGCCTTCAGCCGTTCGACGGTGACGTGTGTGTAGAGCTGAGTCGTTGCGAGCGTAGCGTGACCAAGGAGCTCTTGGACGGTGCGCAGATCGGCTCCCCCTTCCAGCAGGTGCGTGGCCGCGGAGTGGCGCAGGCCGTGCGGGCCGACGTCAGCCGAGCCGGGGACCGCACCCATGACATCGTGGACAACCCTCCTGGCGGTACGCGGGTCGAGCCTCCCGCCTCGGGCGCCGAGGAACAGGGCCCGATGCGAACGCTCCGTGACCAGGGCGGATCTTCCCAGGTCCGCCCATTGACGAACTGCCCGTTCGGCCGGGAGGCCGAAGGGAACAGTGCGCTCGCGACTGCCTTTGCCCAGAACTCGAATCACCCTTTGGGAGTAGTCCACGTCGTCGAGGTCGAGCCCGCACAACTCAGCTACCCGGACCCCTGACGCGTACAGCAACTCCACCACGGCCCGGTCACGGAGCGCAACCGGATCGTGCTGGTCCGCGCCCGCCGCGGCGGCCTCCAGCGCCGCCCCGGCCTGGTCCGGGCGGACCACCACCGGCAGGGTCCGGTGGGGGCGCGGGGCGTTCAGCCGGGGACCGGGGTCCTCCGCCAGCAGACCCGTGCGGGCGGCCCACGCGGTGAGCGCCCTGGCCGACGCGGCGCGCCTCGCCATGGTCGTCCGGCTCGCCCCCTCGGCGTGCTGGGCGGCCAGCCACGAGCGCAGGCCGAGCAGGTCCACCGACTCGACCGCCGCGTCCCCCGGCGTCCCGGCGGCGAGGTGGACGAGCAGCGCGACCGCGTCGCCGAGGTAGGCGCGGACGGTGTGCGGGGACAGGCCGCGCTCCAGCGACAGGTGGCGCTCGTAGGCGTCGAGCGCGGTGGCGACGTCGGACGGCAGCTCGCGGCGGAGCCGGACGAGGTCGACGCGGCGCGGACGGCGGTGCGGAGGCGGGGACACGCCCTCTGACGCTGGGGCACCACGCGCCCCCGGTCAAGCATCGCCACACCCGCTTCCTGGCTGGGAGCGCTTCCAACCCCGGTGACCCCGACTCGCGAGCCCCACCAGCTCCATCTGCGGCAGCAGCGCCCGCACGTGCGCCGGTTCGACCCCGGACTCGACGGCGACCGCGTCGGCCGTCAGCTCGACGGTGGGGCTGAGCGCCTCGTGCACCCGCAGCGCCTCACCCCTGGGCTCGCCGTCGTCGGACCGGCGGGTGGCCACGACCAGGTCGGCCCCGAACCGCCCCGCGGACTCGACCACCTCCGCCGCGCTGGTCACCGGCACGGCCTCGCCCGACCGCAGCAGCTCGTGGCACCCGAGCGAGCTGTGCGAGGTGACCGGGCCCGGCACGGCCATCAGCACCCGACCGAGCGCGGCGGTCGTGGCCGCGGTGTTCTTCGCCCCGCTGCGCCTCCCGGCCTCGACCACGACCGTGCCGTCGCCGAGGGCGGCGATGATCCGGTTCCGGGTCAGGAACCGGTGCTTGGCGGGCCCGCGCTCGGGCGGGTACTCGCTGACCACGAGCCCCTGGGCGGAGATCCGCCCCAGCAGGGCCGCGTGCCCGGCGGGGTACGCCCGGTCGACGCCGCAGGCGAGCACGGCGATCGTCGCCCCACCCGCGCCGAGCGCCCCGCGGTGCGCGGCCCCGTCGATCCCGTACGCCGCCCCGGACACCACCGTCACCCCGGCCCGCGCGAGCCCGGCCCCGAACTCGGCCGCGACGTGCAGCCCGTACCCGCTGGCCGCCCGACTCCCGACCACCGCGACCGCCCGCTCGACCAGCGCGCCGAGCGGGGCGTCCCCGCGCACCCAGAGCGCGAGCGGCTCAAGCCCGCAGCGCAACCCGTGCCGCGCGGCGTTGGCCAGTGCGGTGAAGGGCCAGGAGGGCCACTCGTCGTCCTCGGGCACCACCAGGCGACCACCGATGCCTGCGACCAGGCGCAGGTCCTCCTCGGCCCGGCACTCGTGACGCCGGGCCTCGGTCTCACCGGCGACGGCCACCGGAACGTCCCCGACCTGCACCAGCCGCGCCGCCTCGACGGGACCGACCTCGGCGACGAACGCGGAGAGCGCGAACGCGGGCGGTTCGGCGACACGGGACAGGTAGGCGCGGGCGAGCCGAACCGGGTCCAGGTTGGCGACCTGAATCGCATTCAGGTTGGGGTGAGCGGGCTGGGCGGGGTGAGCGGGCTGGACGGAGTGAGCGGGCTGGACGGAGTGAGGGGCCGGGTGAGCGGGCTGGGCCGGGTGAATGGGCTGGGCCGGGTGAGTGGGCGCGGGCGCTCGGGCTGAGGCGGAGGGAGAGGCAGGCGCT
>NZ_JBQGCX010001116.1:0-2615 GCF_052038725.1 Actinosynnema sp. | reverse complement strand
CGAGAACTCGCTGCGGGTGCTGGGGGCGACCGCGCGCCGGCAGCTGGTCCTCTCCTACTCGGGCGAGGGCAGGCCGACGACGTTGCGGAACCTGCCGCAGGAGTTGCTGGACGACCGGACCGGTCGTGCAGCGGCAGCCGGTCTGGACAGCGTCCTCATCCCCGGACCGGGTTCCGGGGGAGAGGACGACGAGTCACCGCACGATGCGGTGGGGTCGGCCCGCGCGGTGCTCAAGTTGAGGGTCTCGGATTCGGCACGGAGCAAGCGGTTGCTGAGCGCGCAGGAGGAAGTCGGGCTGGCCCAGCTGATGCGCGGTGGACCCGACCGGGACCTCTCGGCAGAGCTGCCTCGGGGATTTCGGGGGCAGTTGGCGGGTGGCGACGAACGTGCCAGGGCGTTCGACGCCATGGTGCTGCACAACCTCGGGCTGGTCTGGTCGAACGTCCGCCCCCACCTCGGCTCCGACCTCGGTGAAGAAGACCTGAAGCAGCACGGTGTGCTCGGCCTGATGCGGGCGATCGAGAAGTGGGACGGCACGCGCGGGCTCAAGTTCTCCACCTACGCCACGCACTGGATCAACCAGTCGATGGGGCGCGCCGTGCCCGACGAGGGCAGGGTGATCCGGATCCCGGTCCACAAGTACGAGGTGGTGCGCAAGGTAGCCAGGACCGAGCAGGCCCTGCTGCGCGAGCTGCAGGAGCCCACGGTCGCGAACATCGCCCATCGGGCCGGGCTCTCCCTTCCGGAAGTGGTGGAGTGCCTGCGCTTGGCCCACGGGATAGTCAGCCTGGACAAACCGCTCGGCTCCGACGGCGACGACCTGACGCTGGCCGACGTGCTCCCGCTGTCCTTCGAGGACGACGCGAACCCGGACCACGTGGTGGACCGGGAGATGGGCGCGGCTCTGGTGCGCCAGGCGATGTCGACGCTGCGCGAACGCGATCGCATGGTGCTGCGCATGCGGCACGGCTTCGAGAACGACGGCGAGCCGATGACCCTGGAGAAGATCGGGGAGCACTTCTCGCTCACCCGTGAGCGAATCCGGCAGATCGAGAGCAAGGCACTGCCCAAGCTCAAGGCGAAGCTGGTCGAGTTCGGCCTGCAGCCGGGTGTGTCCGACTCGCTCCCGGTGAAGAAGCGGAAGTCTCGGGGGGGAACGTGCACCGGTCAACCGCTCCCACCAGGCGACGGCCCGCAGTCTCCGGGCGTTGAGCTGGCCACCGGTTCGGATTTGGTCTCGCGGTTCGGTGTCACCGACGAGGACAGCACCGTCACCGGGCTGCTCGTCGCGCTGGTGGACCGGGCGCGGCTCTCGGGCGCGCGCAGGGTTGAGGTGCGCACCTCCGGTCGCGGAACCTCTTGGGCGCTGGCCTTGGGTCATGACGGCGTCCCGTTCGCGGGTGCGGTGCTCCGAGAAGCTTTGTGCGCGGTGGCGGCCCCGTCGAGCGGTTCCGCCGCGCTGGGGATGGCCGCGGTGCTGTACGACGAGGTCGCTGCCTGGGACGTGGCGAGCGGGCGGGAGTGCTCGCTGCTCACCTCGGCTCCCGGCACCAACACGTGGTGGCTGCACCGCGCGCAGCGCGAGATCCCCGATGGGCTGGTCCCGAAGCAGTGGACCGGTCCGTGGTCGGTGCTGCTGCTCCGGGCTCCCCGGCTACAGGTGGCTCGCGCCCGGATGGACGTGGTCCTGGAGAACTGCGTCCGAGAGCTCGGGGTGGTGTTCGGCGAACTGCTGGGTTCGGGCTTCTCCATCGAGGTGAACGGCATCGCGGTGACGGCGCAGGACCCGTTCCTGTGGAACAACCCGGCAGGTCAGCACCTGGGTGAGGAAGTGGTGTCTGCGGCGGGGCGCTGGGCGGTGGTCAGCCCCCGTGTCCTGCCGCACCCCGACGCGCTGCGCCCCGGTGACTCCTCCTCGGTGGGCAACCCGGAGGAGTGGCGGCGCTCCCCGGGGTTCTACGTGCGGGGGGACGGTCGCTACCTGAGCTGCGGCGGCTGGTTGGGCCTCGACGGCCTGGACATGGCGGAGGGCACCGCGCTGGCCCGCGTGCTGGTCGACCTCGAGTTCGGGGAGCTGGCCGCGTGGGGCGAGGACCGGCCGGGAGCGCGGATCGCGCCGCCCGAGCCGCTGCGGCCCCGGCTGGCGGCGCTGGCCCGGTTGGCGCGCGAGAAGTCGGAACTGGTGATGGGGCGGCAGCGGAGTAGGGGAACGGCGTGACGGACGATGAGCTGGTCGGCTTCGCGGCTGAGCTGCGGCGCAGGGTGGACGACCGGGTGGAGGTCGAGCCGGAGCAGCTGACGAGGGACGCCTTCGTCTCGCTCGTCGGCGAGTACCTGGTCGACGACGGGACGCTCGACGACCTGGAGGTCTGCTACCTGCTCACGCCGTGGCAGGGCAAGCGGGTCGAGGTAGCGGGCTACGACATCACCGGTGACGGCTCGATCCTGAACCTGGTCGCGGCCGACTACGGTCGGGGCGCGGAATCGGTGAAGCGGGACCAGCTGTCCCAGCTGGTGCGCAAGGTGGGGGCGTTCGCCGAGTTCTGCCGTGCCGGGCAGCACGAGGTGCTGGAGCCGTCCAGCCCGACCTACGACATGGTCGAGCGGATCCACTC
>NZ_JBQGCX010001115.1:0-3275 GCF_052038725.1 Actinosynnema sp. | reverse complement strand
CAGCAGGTAGGCGGTGGTCACCCACTGCACCTCGGTGACGACCGCCCCGAAGTCCTCGGCGAGCCGGTCGACGCCGACCGCGACGATCGTCGCGTCCAGGGTGGCCATGAACGTGCCCAGCACCAGCACCGCAAGGCCGGGCGCCAGCAGCAGCGCGCCCACCAGGTCGAACCGGGCCCGCGCGTCCGACGGCGGCGCGGACGGCACGTGCCGCACCGCCAGCACCGCCGCCACCACGCCGATCGGCAGGTTCACCAGGAACAGCCACGGCCAGTCCGCGACGGCCAGCAGCGTCCCGCCCACCAGCGGCCCCAGCACGGGGGAGAGCAGCGGCACCACGCCGACGACGCTGATCAACCGCCCGATCCGGCCGGGTCCGGCCACCCGCGCCAGCAGCGCCTGGCCGGTGGGCGGCAGCAGCCCGCCGCCGACGCCCTGCACCACCCGGAACACCACCAGCGACGGCAGCGACCAGGCCACCGCGCACAGCGCCGACCCGAGCAGGAACACCCCGAGCGCGCCCAGCCACACCCGCCGCCCGCCGAACCGGTCGGCCAGCCACCCGGACGCGGGCACCGAGGCGACCACCGCCAGCAGGTAGGCGGTGGTCACCCACTGCACCTCGGTGACGACCGCCCCGAAGTCCTCGGCGAGCCGGTCGACGCCGACCGCGACGATCGTCGCGTCCAGCGTGGCCATGAACGTGCCCAGCACCAGCACGAACGCGGTGCGCAGCAGCGGCGGGTCGATCCGCGCGCCGGGGGCGGTCACGACGCGCCGCCACGGGCGACCGCCGCCACGAACTCGGCCGCGTCCCCGTCCAGCGCGTCCGCGATCGCGCGCAGCGCCACCCCGAACCGCTCCGCGATCCCGCGCACCTCGCCGTCCGCGAAGATCCCGGCCTGCGGCACGAGCACCCCGCGCCACCCGTCGCCCTCGGGCATCACGGTCGCGGTCAGCGGGTGGTGCGTGCGCTCCCGGAACCGGCTGCCGGTGATCTCCAGCCCCGGCGCGGGCTCGCGCAGCGCCGCCGGGTCGAACGGGTAGTTCTCGAACACCAGCAGCGTGTCGAACAACCCGTGCCCCACCAGGGCCTCCAGCGCGTCGACGCCGACGTGCTGCTGCCCGACGAGGTCCTGCTGCCGCCGCTGCGCCCGCGCCAGCGCGGCGCCGAGCGGCCCGGTCAGGTCGACCCGGACCGGGGCCGTGCCGACCAGCAGGCCGATGATCTCCTCGACCCCGTCGACCTCACCGGCCCGGTTCGCGACCATCGTGCCGAAGCACACCTCGGACCGCCCGGACGCCGCGGCCAGCACCGCCGCCCACGCGCCCTGCACCAGGGTCCCCGGCGTCACCCCGTGCCGGGCCGCCGCCCTCCCCAGCGCGGCGACGGTGTCCGGCGGCACGTCCAGCAGCACCGCGTCGGCCGCGCCGACCAGCCGGGGGCGCGACCCGACGAGGTAGTCGCCCTCTCCCAGCCCGGCCAGCTCCCGCCGCCAGCGCGCCTCGTCGACCGGGTTGTCGGCCACCCAGCGCAGGTACCGGGCGAACGGCACGGGGGCGGGCAGCTCGCGCCCGGCGTACAGGGCGAACAGCTCACCCAGGACGCGCGGCGCGGACCAGCCGTCGGACAGCACGTGGTGGCTGGTCAGCACCAGCACCGCGCCCGCGTCACCGGGCACGACGGTCAGCCGCAGCGGCGGCCCCACCGCCAGGTCGAACGGCTCCGCCAGGTCCTCGGCCAGCACCCGCTCCACGGGCCCGTCGACCACCCGGAACCCCGGCCTCGGGTCAGCCGGGAGCACCTGCGCCTGCAGGTCGAGCGGGAACACCGCGCCCAGGTTCGGGTGCCGCCGGAGCAACCGGACCCCGGCCTCCCGCAACGCCTCCACGTCCAGCTCCCCGGTGATGGTGAACGCCGCCTGCACCGTGTACGGGTCGTGCGCCCCGCGCGCCACCTCGGCCCGCGACCAGCGCAGCACCACCTCCTGCAGCGGCGTCAGCGGCAGCACGTCGGCCACCGGCAGCGCGTCCTCCAGCGCGTCCACGTCCGCCTGGTCCAGCTCGACCAGCGGCAGGTCGGACGGGGTCAACCCGGCCCGCTCCAGCACCTCCGGGTGCGCGAGCCGCCCCAGCGCCGCCACCAGCAGCGCGCCCAGCTCGGCCACCCGCTCCCCGCCCGGCAGCCCGGACGGCCAGGTCAGCCGCAGCGCCAGCGCCTCGTGCCGCACCATCGCGTTGACCACGAGCGCCTGCGGCAGCGGCATGTCGTCCCCACCGCCCGACCCCAGCGGCTCGGCGCCCGGCGGAACCTGCCACTCGCCCTCCGCGGTGGACGGCGGGGCGAACCGGCCGAGGTAGTTGAACGCCACCTCCGGCTCCGCCGCGTCCGGCAGCTCCCCGGCCAGCCGCAGCAGCCCGTGCCCGAGCCCGTCGCCGCGCGCCGCCAGGTGCTCCTTGACCGCCTTCACCGCGCGCACCGGGTCGTCGTCCGGCCAGCTCACCCGCGCCGGGTGCACGGCGGTGAACCAGCCCACCGCCTGCGCCAGGTCGGCCTCGCGCGGCCGACCGTGGCCCTCCAGCGCCACCAGCACGTCCCGCGCCCCACCGCGCCAGGCCGCCACCGCGTCCGCCAGCGCGGTCAGCAGCAGGGTGTCCGGCGTGGTCCGGTAGGCGGCGGGCAGCGCCGTCAGCACCGCCCGCGTCACCTCGGGCCCCACCTCCACCACGTGGTGCACGGCCGTGGACGCGGTGTCCCGCACCGGGTCCAGCGGTTCCGGGAACAGCGGCGCGGGCGGGTCGGCCAGCACCGCGCGCCAGTGCGGCAGCTCCGCCGCCCGCGACGAGCCGACGACCTCCCGCGCCCACCCGGCGTAGGACCGCCCCTGCCGCACCAGCTCCCCGCCCGCGAACGCCTGCGCCACGTCGTCCAGCAGCACCCGCCACGACACCCCGTCCACGACGAGGTGGTGCGCCACCAGCAACAACCGCCCCAGCCGCCCAGGCCCGGCGTCCACCCACACCGCGCGCAGCAGCGGCCCGCGCACCGGGTCCAGCTCCGCCCGCACCCGCGCCAACTCCCGCGCCACAGCGGAATCCGGGTCGTCACCGGCCGCCACGACCGCCAGCACGTCCGCCCCGCGCACCCCGCCCACCGGCGCGATCCGCAGCACCTGCCCGACCAGCCGCGCCCGCAGCACGTCGTGCCGCTCCAGCACCGCGTCCAGCACCCGCTCCCACCGCGCCGCGCCGGAACCAGCCGCGCCCGCGCCCGC
>NZ_JBQGCX010001114.1:0-3178 GCF_052038725.1 Actinosynnema sp. | reverse complement strand
AGCTGCCGGGGACCAGCGCGTCCCGGTACCGGGCGATCGCGCCGTGCGGGTCGTCGGCGTCCGGCACGAAGTGCAGCACCGCGACCATCAGCACGCCGATCGGCCGGTCGAAGTCCAGCAGCCGCCGCACGTCCTCGTTCTCCAGCACGGACGCCGGGTCGCGCAGGTCCGCCTGGATGGCGGTGGCCAGCGGGTTCGCCGACAGGATCGCGGTGCTGTGCGCGACCGCGACGGGCTCGATGTCCACGTAGACCACGCGCGCCGCCGGGTTGGCGGCCTGGGCGATCTCGTGCACGTTGCCCACGGTCGGGATGCCCGAGCCCAGGTCCAGGAACTGGTCGATGCCCTGGTCCAGCAGGTAGCGCACCGAGCGCCGCAGGAACGTCCGCAGCGAGCGCGCCGCCCCGGACATGCCGGGGAAGACGTGCTCCACGGCCTTGGCCGCTTCCCGGTCCACGGCGAAGTTGTGCGACCCGCCCAGGTAGTAGTCGTACATCCGGGCCGTGCTCGGTCGGTCCAGGTCCACCGACGCGGGGACCCAGCTCGCCTGCTCCATAAAAGCCTTCTCCTCTTGACCGGGTGGAACCGCCGATCGTGTCGAACCCCGGTCGCCGCGCACAAGCCCCGCGCGCGGAACTCCTCGGTCTCGCTCTGGGCGAACAGAACTCGGAAACAACCGGGGACTCAACTCGGTTGAGCCTGTCAGACTCAACTCTGGAGGCTTCGCATGGGTGACACGTTGGCGCTCCCGGTCCTGCCCCTCGACGACACCGTCGTGCTGCCGGGCATGGTCGTCCCGGTGCGCCTGACCGGTTCGGACGCGGGCGCCGAGGCGCGGGCCGCCGTCGAGGCGGCCACCTCGGCCGCCGGAGGGGTGAACGGCGCGCGGGTGCTCCTGGTTCCCCGCCTGGACGGCCGCTACGCGAAGGTCGGCGCGCTGGCCACCGTCGAGCAGGTCGGCAGGCTCGCGGGCGGCGAGCGGGCCGCCGTGCTGCGCGCGACCGAGCGGGTGCGCATCGGCACCGGCACCACCGGGCCCGGCGCCGCGCTGTGGGTGGAGGCCACCGTCGTCGAGGAGCCGCCGCCGGACGAGCGCGCGCACTCCCTGGCCCGCGACTACCGCGCGGTGGTGACCACGATCCTCCAGCAGCGCGGCGCCTGGCAGGTCGTGGACTCCGTCCGCCAGGTCGACGGCCCCTCCGCGCTCGCGGACCTGGCCGGGTACGCGCCGTACCTGGAGAACGACCAGAAGGTGTGGCTGCTGGAGACCGGCGACGTCGGCGACCGCCTGGAGCGGCTGCTGGAGTGGGGCCGGGCGCACCTGGCCGAGCTGGACGTCGCCGAGACCATCGCCAAGGACGTCAAGGAGGGCGTGGAGAAGCAGCAGCGGGAGTTCCTGCTGCGCCAGCAGCTCGCCGCCATCCGCAAGGAGCTGGCCGAGCTGGACGGCAAGCCCGCCACCGAGGAGCAGGACTACCGGGCCCGCGTGGAGGCCGCCGAGCTGCCGGAGAAGGTGCGGGAGGCGGCGCTGCGCGAGGTCGACAAGCTGGAGCGCACCTCCGAGCAGTCCCCCGAGGTCGGCTGGATCCGCACCTGGCTCGACACCGTGCTCGACCTGCCGTGGGGCGAGCGCACCGAGGACTCCTACGACATCGCGGGCGCGCGGGCCGTGCTCGACGCCGACCACGCGGGCCTGGACGACGTGAAGGAGCGCATCACCGAGTACCTGGCGGTGCGGCGCAGGCGCGCGGACCGGGGCATGGGCCTGGTCGGCGGGCGCGGCGGCGGCGCGGTGCTCGCCCTCGTCGGGCCGCCCGGCGTCGGCAAGACCTCGCTCGGCGAGTCCGTCGCGCGGGCCATGGGCCGCAAGTTCGTCCGCGTCGCGCTCGGCGGCGTGCGCGACGAGGCGGAGATCCGGGGCCACCGGCGCACCTACGTCGGCGCGCTGCCCGGCCGCATCGCCCGCGCCATCTCCGAGGCGGGCTCGATGAACCCGGTCGTGCTGCTCGACGAGATCGACAAGGTCGGCGCCGACCACCGGGGCGACCCGACCGCCGCGCTGCTGGAGGTGCTGGACCCGGCGCAGAACCACACGTTCCGGGACCACTACCTGGAGGTCGAGCTGGACCTGTCCGACGTGGTGTTCCTGGCCACGGCGAACGTGCTGGAGTCCATCCCCGGCCCGCTGCTCGACCGCATGGAGCTGGTGCGGCTCGACGGCTACACCGAGGACGAGAAGGTCACCATCGCCCGCGACCACCTGCTCCCGAGGCAGGTCGAGCGGGCCGGGCTGGAGCCGGGCGACGTGGAGGTCACCGGGGCCGCGCTGCGCAGGCTCGCGGGCGAGTACACCCGCGAGGCCGGGGTGCGGCAGCTGGAGCGCTCGCTCGCGCGGGTGCTGCGCAAGGTGACCGCCGGGGTCGCGCTGGACCGGGCCGAGCTGCCCGTCACCGTGGACGGCGGCGACCTGGAGGGCTACCTGAAGTCGCCGAAGTTCACCCCCGAGTCCGCCGAGCGCACCGCCGTCCCCGGCGTGGCCACGGGACTGGCGGTGACCGGGGCGGGCGGCGACGTGCTGTTCGTGGAGGCCGCGCTCGCCGAACCCGGCACCGGGGCGTCCGGCGTGGTGCTCACCGGGCAGCTCGGCGAGGTGATGAAGGAGTCCGCGCAGATCGCCCTGTCCTACCTGCGGGCGCACGACGAGCGGGCCGCGACCCTGGACGGGCGCGGCGTGCACGTCCACGTCCCGGCGGGCGCGGTGCCCAAGGACGGGCCGTCGGCGGGCGTCACGATGGTGTCGGCGCTCGCGTCGCTGCTGTCGGGCCGCCCGGTGCGCTCGGACGTGGCGATGACCGGCGAGGTGTCCCTCACCGGACGGGTGCTGCCCATCGGAGGGGTGAAGCAGAAGCTGCTCGCCGCGCACCGGGCGGGCATCACGACCGTGCTGCTGCCCGCGCGCAACGGGCCGGACCTGGAGGAGGTCCCGCAGGACGTGCGGGACGCGCTGACCGTGCACCTGGTCGGGGACGTGCGCGAGGTCCTGGAGCTGGCGCTGGAGCCCGAGGCCGCGGCGGCCACCACCGCCGCCTGAGCCGACGGGGGGGCCGGGGGGGCGTGGGACCCCCCCCCCCCGGGGGAGCCGTTCTGGCGCGCGGGGCGGGTTGGGGCCCCCACCCCC
>NZ_JBQGCX010001113.1:0-2940 GCF_052038725.1 Actinosynnema sp. | reverse complement strand
CGCGGCCGGCTACGACCCCGCCGAGGGCCGCGAGCTCCTCGACGCGGCACCTCCGGCGAGGTCGGCGGTCACACCCGCGCCACCTGGTCGTTCACCGCCCAGGGCACCTACGACACCGAGGCCGAGCACTACCCCTGGTACCAGAAGAAGCGCGGCGAGTCGGCGTACGCGTGGATCCCCGAGTCGCGCCTTGCCGACCAGGAGCTGCCGATCACGGCCGGCCTGGACGGCGCCCACGTCACGGCGCGGCTATTCAACGCCGACCACTCGGTGCTGTCCGAGTCGGAACCGCTGGAGCTGAAGGTGGCAGGCGGCGCCGCGGCGGCTGCGGAACTGGCCTCGGACAAGGACTCCTACCGCGCCGTTGAGACCGCGACGTTCACGCTGTCCGGTGTGGACGGTGCGACGGGCGTCGAGTGGTCGGCGCGCAGCAACGGGGAGAACGACTTCCGGCCGATCGAGGGCGCGAGCGGCACGACCCTGAGCAGGGCTCTCGACCGGGGCTGGGACGGCAGGCAGGTCAGGGCCGTGGTCCGGGACGCGGGCGGCGCGGTGCTCGCCGAGGCGGACGTCCCGCTGGTGCGCGTGCGGGAACCCGAGTCCGCACCCGAGGTCGCGGCGGAGTCCGGGGGCGTGCCCACCGGGTACCTCGTCGGCGGCGCGGTACTGCTGGTCGTCGTGATCGCCGGGATCGGGCTGGCCGTGCGCGGTCGGCGCACCCCCGAGGCGTGAGCGGTCTCCTCCGCGTCCTCCTCGTGGCGCTCCTGCTCGGCGTCGCGACCGCTCCCCCGGCTTCGGCGGCGGCGCTGGAGATCCGGGACGGGCACGTGGACATCGGGCCCGCGCTGGTGGACGGCGCGTGGCAGGTCCGGCTGGGGGACGACTCGACCAGCCCGCCACCTGCGCCTTCCTCGGCGAGGCGGGCGGGACCGTGCACCTGATGCCGCGGACCCGCAGGTCCGGGGTGCTGTGGATCGGCTGGAGCACCCGGCACGAGAGCGTGCTCGCGCGGCGCCCGGAGGCGATCTCCGTGTCGCTGCACGACGTCGAGGGTCCGGGACGGGGGGCGCTGGCGGCGGCTTCCCTGCTCAAGCGCCGCCGGTGACGCCGGTGGACCAGCGGGCGAGCAGGTCGGCGTCGAGCACCCGGTCGAACACCGACAGGCCGATGCCGATCAGCGGGGCGTCCTCGTCCGAGCGGGCGGCCACGACCACCGGCGGCGACTCGCGGTGCACGGCCATCAGACCCGCCAGCACGGCCCGCTCGAAGCTCTCGGCGCAGGCGTCCCGCACCGACGCGGCAAGCCCGCCGAGGGTGACCAGGTCGGGGTCGAGCGCGTTGACCAGCCCGGCGATCCCGCGCCCCAGGTCGGCGGCCAGTCCGGCGCGGGCGGGCGACGCCGGTCCCCGGTCGGCGTAGAAGTCGCGCAGCCAGGCGCGCGGGTCACCGGTCACGGTCAGGCCCGCGCGCCGGGCGACCGCGCCCGCCTCGAAACCGGCGCTCCAGCAGCCCCGCGCGCCGCACGGGCACTCGACGCCGGGATCGCCGAGCGGCAGGTGCCCGAACTCGCCGTGCAGCCCTCGGGCACTGGGCGCGGGCAGGCCGTCGACCAGGAGCGCGCCGCCGATGCCGACCTCCACCACCACGTGCAGCAGGGTGCGCGGGCGCGGGGTGTGCAGGCGGGCCTCGGCGACGGCGGCGGCCGTGGCGTCGTTGCCGAGCACGGCGGGCAGGCCGGGCGGGGCGATCCGGTCGACCGGCACGTCCCGCAGGCCGAGCACGGTCGTCGGCAGCCGGTCGTCCGCCACCGGGCCGGGGACCGCCACGCCGATCCCGACGACGCGGTCGCCCAGCCGCTCGGCGAGGTCGGTGATCCGCGCGCGGAGCCCGGTGAGCAGCGCCTCGGGGGCCACGCCGTCGCGCCCGCCGCCCGCCACGACCTCCACCACCCCCGCGAGGTCGCAGACGCCGATCCGCCAGTCGCCGTGCCGCAGGTCCACGACCAGGGCGACCGGGCCGGACGGGTGGGCGCGGACGGTGGTCGTCGGCCTGCCCGGACCCGCGGACGGGGCGCGGCGCTCATCGACCAACCGGGCGCGCGCGAGGCGTTTGACCAGGTCGGAGGTGGGCCCGCTGGCCAGGCCGAGGTGCTTGCCCAGCCGGGTCCTGGTGACGTCGGGCTCGCGCCGGAGCAGCGCGAGCGCGTCCGAGGCCGAGCGCCAGTGCCGTGCCTGGGCGGATGTCATGGCTCACGAATATACTCGCTCAACGATTTTATCGGGTTACCGTGTGCCCGTGGAGACGAACCCGATGACGGCGGCGCCCTGCGCGGCGCTGCTGTTCGACTGCGACGGCGTGCTCGTGGACTCCGAGGCGAGCGTGACGGGCGCGTGGACCCGGTGGGCGCGCGAGCTGGGGCTGGCCCCGGACGCGGTGATGGCCACCGTGCACGGCAGGCGGGCGGTCGACACCGTCGCGCTGCACGTGGAGCCCGCGCGGCGGGCCGAGGCGGTGGCGATGATCGACGCGTTCGAGCTGGCCGAGGTGCGCGCCACCACCGCGATCCCCGGCGCGGCGGAGCTGCTCGCGTCGCTGCCCCCGGACCGCTGGGCCACCGTCACCTCCGGCAAGCGCGACCGGGCCACCGCCCGCCTGCGCGCCGCCGGGCTGCCGGTGCCGCGCGCGCTCGTGGCCGCAGGCGACGTCAGCAGCGGCAAGCCGCACCCGGAGGGCTACCTGGCCGGGGCGCGGCTGCTCGGGGTGCCCGCGTCGCGGTGCGCGGTGTTCGAGGACGTGCCGGTGGGCGTGCGCGCCGGGCGGTCGGCGGGCGCAGGCGTCGTGGTCGGGGTGGGCGGCCGGGAGTTCGGCGCGGACCGGCCGGACGTGGTGGTGCCCGACCTGCGCGCCGTCCGCTGGACCGGCGAGGGCCTCGAACTGGCG
>NZ_JBQGCX010001112.1:0-2606 GCF_052038725.1 Actinosynnema sp. | reverse complement strand
CCCGCGGCGGCCCCGGGGGGCCCCGGGGGGGCCGGCCGAGGTGTTCCACGGGTGGGAAGCGGCGGGAAGAGGACCGGAACGGGTGATCTGCGGGGTCAGCGCACCCGGATGACGATGGTGCCCGAGGCCTTGTCGTGCAGGCAGCGCCCGTCGGCGTCCCACACCACGGCCGGGACCACCAGGAAGATCAGCGCGGTGCGCAGCGCGGCGCGCGGCGGGCCCACCAGGGCGGCGCCGTCCACGCGCGCGACGCGCAGCCCGAACAGGGCGTGCCCCGGCGTGAAGCCGAAGAACCCGACCGCGACGACGGTGATCGCGAACCAGGCCAGCAGGCTCCAGTTGCGCGGCAGGTCGGGGTAGGTGAGCAGGCCCGCGACGCCCGCGGAGAGCGCGAAGTCGACCAGGACGGCCAGCGCCCTGCGCCCGGTGCCCGCCACCGCGCCCGGTCCGGACTCCGGCAGGCCGAGGCGCTCGCCCTTCCAGCGCTGCCCGGTCCCGTCGCCGGAGTCGGCGCCCGGCTCCAGCGCCGCGCGGGGTCCTGACAGCCACGAACCGGTCCACCTGCTCACCCCTCCAGAGTAAGGGCGTGCTCAGCGGGTGAGGGCGTTGAGGTCGGGTTGCCCCGCCCGGCGGGCCCGTTAACACTGGCGAAACACGAGGGTGACTGCCGGGCAACACCCCGGCCATAGCGTCGCGCCCGATGGGTAGGCCGCCTTGACCAGCGGCGTCACACCACGCCCCCACCGCAGAAGAAGGAGTCGACGAGGGTGTTCAAGAATCCCGACGAGGTCCTGAAGTTCATCTCCGACGAGGGCGTGAAGTTCGTCGACGTCCGCTTCAGCGACCTGCCCGGCGTGATGCAGCACTTCACCCTGCCCGCGAAGGCGTTCGACGCCGACGCGATCAGCGAGGGCCTGGCGTTCGACGGCTCGTCGGTGCGGGGCTTCCAGTCCATCCACGAGTCGGACATGCTGCTGCTGCCCGACCTGTTCACGGCGCGCCTCGACCCGTTCCGGATCGAGAAGACGCTGATCGTGAACTTCTTCGTGCACGACCCGTTCACCCGCGAGGCGTACAGCCGGGACCCGCGCAACATCGCGCGCAAGGCCGAGCAGTACATCGCCGAGTCGGGCATCGCGGACACCGCGTACTTCGGCGCGGAGGCGGAGTTCTACATCTTCGACTCCGTCCGCTTCGACACCACCGCGAACGCCTCCTTCCACGAGATCGACGCGATCTCCGGCTGGTGGAACACCGGCCGCGAGGAGGAGGGCGGCAACCGCGGCTACAAGGTCAAGTACAAGGGCGGCTACTTCCCGGTCTCGCCCAACGACCACTACGCCGACCTGCGCGACAAGATGGTCCTCAACATGGAGGACCAGGGCTTCACCGTCGAGCGGGCGCACCACGAGGTGGGCACCGGCGGCCAGGCCGAGATCAACTACAAGTTCAACACGCTGCTGCACGCGGCCGACGACCTGATGCTGTTCAAGTACATCATCAAGAACACCGCGTGGCAGGCGGGCAAGACCGTCACCTTCATGCCGAAGCCGCTGTTCGGCGACAACGGCTCGGGGATGCACACCCACCAGTCGCTGTGGAAGGACGGCCAGCCGCTGTTCCACGACGAGTCCGGCTACGCGGGCCTGTCGGACACGGCGCGCCACTACATCGGCGGCATCCTGCACCACGCCTCGTCGCTGCTGGCGTTCACCAACCCGACGGTGAACTCGTACCACCGCCTGGTGCCCGGCTACGAGGCCCCGGTCAGCCTGGTCTACTCCCAGCGCAACCGGTCGGCGTGCGTGCGCATCCCGATCACCGGCGACAACCCGAAGGCCAAGCGCATCGAGTTCCGCTGCCCCGACTCGTCGGGCAACCCGTACCTGGCCTTCTCGGCCATGGTGATGGCGGGCCTGGACGGTGTGAAGAACAAGATCGAGCCGCCTGCCCCGATCGACAAGGACCTCTACGAGCTGCCCCCCGAGGAGGCTCGCGACGTCAAGCAGGTCCCGGCGACGCTGGACGCGGTGCTGGACAGCCTGGAGGCGGACCACGAGTTCCTGCTGGAGGGCGGCGTGTTCACGCCGGACGTGATCGACCCCTGGATCGCGTTCAAGCGCGAGAACGAGATCGACCCGCTGCGCCTGCGCCCGAACCCGTACGAGTTCGCGCTGTACTACGACGTGTGATCGGCGCGGGGGTTCGACCAGGGGTTCTCCCGGTTGAGCCGCTGCGCGGGCCGTCTCCGGGCCGTCCGAGCCGGAGAGGCCGTCCGAACGAGGGCCGGGTGACTGATCCAGTCGCCCGGCCCTCGGCCTTTCCGCTGCCCGTGCCGCCGCGGCATCCGGCCGGTGGGCGTCGGGTGCGGGTAGAACTGCGGGGTGACCGCGGACCGGGTGCCGGTGGACGACCTGAAAGCGCTCAGCCGCGTCCTCGCGACCACCGACGCCCTGTTCCTGGACTTCGACGGCCCCGTCTGCGCGGTCTTCTCGAACTTCCCGGCGCGCGAGGTGGCCGACCTGCTCCGAGGCGTTCTGGCCGGTGGCGGTCACACCGGCTTGCCTGATCGTGTCGCCGCTTCCGAGGACCCGTTCGTGGTCCTG
>NZ_JBQGCX010001111.1:0-11547 GCF_052038725.1 Actinosynnema sp. | reverse complement strand
GTTCATCAGGTCCCAGACAGGCGAATGGTCCGTTCACCAGCCCCAGGAGGAGACGAGCGGTCCGATCACCGGGTTCCGATGGGATGAACGGACCGTTCACCAGCCCCATGAGAGGCGAACGGACCGTTCGCCAGGTCTCAGGAGGCGAACGGACCGTTCACTCGGGTTTTGAGGCTTGTGAGCGCTCCCCCGGTCGGGTAAGGAAGATCCCGTCGGACGAAGTACCGTGTTCGTCATGGGGATCGTCACCGCTCCGACCGCGTTGTCCCAGCAGGAGTGGACCGCTCGCCGCGACGCCCACGTCGAGCGGGTGCGCGGGTGGACCGGGCCCCACCTGGAGCGCAGGGCGGCCGGGGTCAAGCACCCGATCATGGACTTCCTGTTCAGCTACTACAGCTACCGGCCGAGCCGCATGGAGCGCTGGCACCCCGGCCCCGGCGTGGTCCTCGAAGGGGACCTCGCCCGCGATTACCTGCGGTGGCCGTTTTACCGGGAGACCCCGGACGGGGTGTCGCTGGATCGTGAGAAGTTCCTCGCGGAGCGGGTTACCACTATCGGGTTCACCCATCGGTTGCTCACCGCCACCGCGTCGCGCGCACCGCGATTGAGCTGCTTCGGCTTGCACGAGTGGGCGATGGTGTACCGGCTCCCCCAGGACCAGGTCAGGCACAGCGCGCTGCCGCTGCGACTGGGCGCCGAGGGCACCGACGCGGTGGTGGAGTCGCAGCGGGTGCAGTGCGGGCACTACGACGCGTTCCGCTTCTTCACCCCCGAGGCCAGGCCCCGCAACGCCCTCACCCCCACCCTGGACAGCCGGGTGGAGCTGGAGCAGCCGGGCTGCCTGCACACCTCGATGGACCTGTTCAAGTGGGCCTACAAGCTCGACCCCGCCACGCCGTCCGAGCTGGTCCTCGACTGCTTCGAGCTGGCTGCCCGCGTGCGCGAGCTGGACATGCGGGCCAGCCCCTACGACGTGAGCGCGTTCGGTCACTCCCCCGTGCGGATCGAAACGCCCGAGGGGCGGGCCGACTACGCTAGGCGACAGAGCGCCTTCGCCGAGGAGGCCGAGCCGTTGCGGGCCGCCTTGATCGGGTTGACCTCGGGGCTGCTGGGTGAGCTGCCCGCTCTGGGATGACGGACCCCGTGCGCGTCCCGGCCACCGGAGCCCGCCGCGTGCCGGTGAGCGGTCCGCGCCAAGGGACGTGCCGGGGGATCAGCGCAGGCGTGACTTCACCCTGAGGCCAACTTTCACCTGTTAGCGTGACCCGCCCTGGCGTGACAGGGGGCGGTTCCGACCACCGGAGGGACGATGTCTCGACACCGCACGCTGCGGACCAAGGTGCGGCGCGGCATCGCCGGGTGGCCCATCACCATCATCGGCGTCGTGGCGCTGCTGGTGCTCGGCTGGTTCGGCTGGCAGTGGATCGGCGACGTGGTCGACCAGCGCGCGGCCGTGCAGGCCGGGGACTGCAACGAGGGGCCCGCGACGCTGAAGGTCGCCGCGACCCCGAGCGTGGCGGACGCCGTGCGGCAGGTCGCGCAGGCGTGGAGCGCGCAGCGGCCCGTGGTGTACGACCACTGCATCGGCGTCGAGGTCCTCGCCAGCGACTCCGAGGTGGTCCTGGAGGGCCTGACGAACACCTGGGACGAGGAGAAGCTCGGCTCCCGGCCGCACGCGTGGGTCACCGACTCGGCGGTGTGGGCGAACCGGCTGGCCGCGCAGCGCCAGTCCATGATCGGGTCCCCGCCCGAGTCGATCGCGACCAGCCCGGTGGTGCTGGCCATGCCGCAGCAGGCGGCCGACGCGGTGCAGGCCGGGCCGGGGTTCCGGTGGACCGACCTGACCGCGATGACCTCGTCGGCGACCGGCTGGGACCGGTTCGGCGAGGCCGGGTGGGGGGCGTTCAAGGTCGCCCTGCCCGACCCGGCGGTCAACCCCGGCACGGCCATGGCGCTGGAGGCGGCGCTCGCGGGCGCGGGAGCCGACCCGACCGGGCCGGTGACGGCGGACCTGCTGGCGCAGGAGCCGGTGAAGCAGGCGATGGCGAAGCTGGTCGCGGCCCGGCCGGAGCAGACGACGACCAGCACGTGGCAGGCCATGGCGGTGCTCGCGGCGAACCCGGCGGTCGGCTCGGTCGGGTTCAGCGCGGTGCCCGCGCTGGAGGTCGACCTCTACCGGCACAACACTGGCGCGGAGGACAACCGGCCCGCCCCGGCGACGCCGCTGGTGGGAGTGGTCGCGCAGGGCGTGACGCCGGTGGCGGACTTCCCGTTCACCGCGCTGTCGGGTGAGTGGGTGAACGAGGCGCAGGCGCGGGCCGCGCAGGCGTTCCGGACCTTCCTGAAGGCCCCCGAGCAGCGGGCGACGCTGGCGGCGGCGGGACTGCGGGTGGAGGGCGTGACCGAGCGGCCGAGCCCGGCGCCCGGCATCGCGTGGGCCGAGGTCGCCGAGCGGCTCGAGCCCGCCGACGCGGCGGCGACGCAGCAGGTGACGGGCGCGTGGGCGACCGCCGACAACGGGCAGGTCGTGACCGTGCTGGTGGACACCTCGAAGACGATGGGCGAGGACGGCGGCGACGGGCGCACCCGGCTGGAGTGGGTGCGGGAGGCGCTGACCGGGCAGGTGAACCGGGCGGTGTCCGGGTCGCTCGGGCTGTGGGAGTTCGCGACCGGGGCCGACGGGGACCGGGCGTACCGGGAGCTGGTGCCGACCGGGTCGGTGGGGGCGCGGCGGCAGTCGCTGCTGGACGCGGTGGGGCGGCTCGCGCCGCGCGGCGACGACCGGCCGTTCACGGCGCTGGTCGCGGCCTACGAGGACGTGCTGGCGGACCACCGGGACGGCAAGCGCAACCGGATCGTGGTGATCACGGACGGCGGGGCCGACGGGGACCTGTCGCCCGCCGACGCGAAGGCGCGCCTGGAGGGGCTGAAGGTCTCCGGCAAGGACGTCGGGATCAGCGTGGTCGCGCTGGGGAGCGGCGCGGACGGGCCGGGGCTGTTCCAGGACATCACGAAGGCGTTCGGCGGCGGGACGGTGTCGGTGGTGGAGGACGGGAGCGGCGTGGACGCGGCGCTCGGGCAGGTCCTGGCCGGGCGCTGACGGGCCGCGCGGGACCGCACTTGTGCGTTCTCCCCGGCCCCCCTGTCGTGGGACGCTGATCGCTTCTGGTCTCACTGCGGGCGCGGGGGTGCTCAGGGTGACCGATGCCGATGTTGGCCTCCTTCTTCCGGGGGACCCCGATCACGTGGGGCGTTACCGGTTGCGCGCGCGGCTCGGGGCGGGCGGGATGGGCCGGGTCTACCTGGCCGCCACGCCCGGTGGCCGCGCGGTGGCGGTCAAGGTGGTGCACGCCGAGCTGGCCGCGGACGCCCGGTTCCGCAGGCGGTTCGAGGTCGAGGTGGCGGCGGCGCGGCGGGTCGGCGGCGTGCACACCGCGCAGGTGCTGGACGCCGACACCGGCGCGGACCGGCCGTGGCTGGCGACCGAGCACATCGCGGGGCCGACCCTGCAGCGGGCCGTCGAGGAGCACGGACCGCTGTCCGAGGGAGCGGTCGCGGCGCTCGGGGCCGGGTTGGCCGAGGGGTTGGCCGCGATCCACGAGCACGTCGTGCACCGGGACCTGAAACCGGGGAACGTGCTGCTCTCCCGCAGCGGCCCCCGCATCATCGACTTCGGCGTCGCCCGCGCGCTGGACGGCTCCTCCGCGACCACGCGCGCCACCCTGCTCGGCACGCCGGGGTTCATCGCCCCCGAGCAGTACCTGGGCCGGGAGGCGGGGCCCGCGTGCGACGTGTTCTGCCTGGCGGCCCTGCTGGTCTTCGCCGCCACCGGAAGGCGGCCGTTCGGCGAGGGCGCCGCCGAGGCGCTGGGCTACCGGGTGGTCAACGGGGAACCGGACCTGGGCGGGGTGCCGGGGTCGCTGCTGCCGCTGATCGCCGCCGGTCTGGAGAAGGACCCGGACGACCGGCCGGGCGTGGCGGACTTCCTGGAGCGGTACTCGCGGTTGGCCGGGGGCGCCCCGCTGGTGCTGCCCGAACCGGTGACGCGGTTGATCACCAGACGGGTGACGTGGGCCAGGACCCTGGTGGAGGCCGCCGACCCCGGTCGGGGCAAGGCCGAGCCAGAGGCGGGCGCCACCAGGCCCAAGCCGGGCAGCCCGCGGGCGGGCGCGGCGAAACCGGGCAAGGCCAAGCCCGACAAGCCCAGGCCGGGCAAGGCCAAGCCCGACAAGCCCAAGGCGGGCAAGGCGAAACCCGCCAAGCCCAAGGCGGCGGCTCCCCGGCCCGGCATCACCCCGAGGCCGGTCGTCACCCCGAGGCCGGTCGTCAACCCGCCGAAGCCGACCGACGACCCGCCCGCCGCCGTGCTCGTCCTGGGCCTCCTGGGCAGCCTCCTCGCCCTGCTAGCCGTCAACGGGAAGCTGCCCGAGGTGGTCGACTGGATGACGAGCGAGCTGCGGGGAACGCCCACGCTCGCCGCCACGCCCCTGGTCGCGCCGACCCGGTTCCCCCTGCTCGAGCCCGCCCCGCCCGCGCTGCGCACCACCACCCCACCCCCCGACCCGGTGGACCTGGCGTTCGAGCAGGTCAGACCGGGTCACTGCCTGTCGGCCCACGGGGACCCGCGCGAGTACGGGCGGTGGAGCGAACCGTCCCCGTCGATCGTCCCCTGCGACCGCACGGACGCCTACACGCGCGTGGTCGCGGTGCGGGGGAGCCCGCTCGACTGCCCCTCCGAGCTCGGGGCGTCCTCCTGGACCAGCACCGGCACGCGCGCGAGCACCACCCTCTGCCTGGAGCGGCAGATCCGGGTGGGCGAGTGCTTCCTCGGCGTGGACGGCGGCGGGGGCGCCGTGAGCATCAACAACAAGGGGATGATGACGACCTGGGGGTGCGACGAGACCACGGTCCCCAGCGAGTTCGACCACATCCTCCAGGTCGACGCCACCACCCACCTCCCGTGCCCGCGCGGCTCGCTGACCTGGGACTTCCGCGGCGGTCACCTCTGCGCCCACGTGGTGTGACCGCTACACCTCGCCCCTGAGCAGCGCCACGCCCAGCGCCGTGCGCAGCGACACCACCTCGCGCCCCTCCCGCCTGCTCACCGCCAGCCCGGCCGCCCGCAGCACCCCGAGGTGCTGCGACACCGCCCCCGCCGTCACGCCGAGCGCCCCCGCCAGCTCGCTCACGCTCACCGGCCGCTCCAGCGCCCGCAGCAGCGCCGCCCGCGTGCCGCCGAGCAGCCGGTCGAGGCCGTCGCCGGTGACCCGGCAGGAGCGCTGCCACACCGAGCCGAACCCGCGCGCCGGGTAGTGCAGGCCCAGCCGCAGCGGGCTGTCGCGCAGGTGCGTGCCCGGCCACACGAACGCGGAAGGCAGCAGCACCAGGTCGCGCTCACCGGGAGTGATCGCACGGCCGGAGACCACCAGTCTCAGCGACTCGAACGTCACGTCCGGGTGCAGCTCCCCCAGCACCGCGGGCGGCCCCGCGTCGAGCAGGCGCTGGCCCCTGCGCTCCAGGTCGCCCTGCAGCACGCCTTCCACCTGAGCCCACACCGGCCGGATCACCGCGTCGTGCACCGCCCGCAGCCGCTCCTGGAGCCGGGGCACCGCGTCCGGGGCGGCCAGCAGCCCGGCCTGCGCGCCCAGCGCCCCCGTCACCCGCTCGGGGGTGGTGGTCCAGGTCAGGGCCTCCAGCTCGGCGTCGAAGCCCGCCATGCGGTTGCCGGGTGTGGGTATCAGGAACTCCGGTATGTCCGCTCTGGCCACCAGCGCGGACAGCGCCGAGCGGTCGCCGGGCAGCACGGCGAGCTTGCCTGCGGCCCAGCTGAGCCACTCGGCGTGCGGGTGCGGGGCGTGCGCGCGGGCCAGCAGGCGCAGTCCGGCGACGGTCTCCCAGATCGGTGATACGGCGAAGCGCAGGCGCATGGGTTGAGTCCACACTAAAAGGTCGGGGTCACCAACACGTGGTGCGAAGGTGGCCGCATGACGTGGGGACGATTGCAGGCGGTAGCGATCTCGGGCGCGGCGGGGCAGGGCCTGCTGCTGACCCTGCTGCCGCTGCTGGCCGTGTCGATCACGACCGATCCGGCGGCGGTGTCGCTGGTGAACGTGGTCGGGCAGCTCCCGTGGCTGCTGTTCTCGCTGTTCGCGGGCGTGCTGATCGACCGGGCGCGGCGCACGGCGGTGCTCGGCTGGTCGTTCGCGGTGCTGGCGGTGTCGGCGCTCGCGCTGGCCGCGATCGGGGAGCGGGGCGGGTTGCCGCTGCTGCTCGCCGTGGCGTTCGTGGTCACCTCGGCGCAGGTGCTCGGCGACGGCGCGTCCGGCGCGCTGGTGCCCGAGGTGGTGGGGCCGGACCGGTTGGCGTCGGCGAACGCGCGGCTGATGGTGATCGAGCAGGGCGTGGTGCGGTTCGTGGTGCCGCCGCTGGCGGGGTTCGCGGTCGGGGTCGGCACCGGGTACGCGGCGTGGGGCGCGCTGGTGTGCGCGCTGCTGGCGCTGGCGATGATGCGCGGCACGGCGTCGGCCCCCGCGACGCCGAGCGGGCAGAACCCGGTGCGGGACATCGCCGAAGGGCTGAAGTACCTGGTGGGGACGAGGTTGCTGCTGGCGATCAGCGTGGCGGTGGCGCTGGGGTCGTTCGCGTCGTCGGCCGAGTTCGGGATCTTCGTGCTGTACGCGATGCAGGAGGTCGGGGTCGACGAGTTCGGCTACGGCGTGCTGCTGGCCTGCACGTCGGCCGGGTGGGTGGCGATGTCGTTCTTCGTGGACGCGATCGTGCGGCGGCTCGGCTACTCGTGGTCGATGCGGGTGGCGCAGCTGGCGATGGTGCTGAGCGCGGTGGCGCTGGCGCTGGCCCCGAGGTCGCCCGCGTTCGTGGGGGTGGTGATGTTCCTGAACACGGCGCTGGTGCTGATCTGGAACGTGTGCTCGCAGTCGTCGCGGCAGCGGTTCACGCCGAGCAGGCTGCTCGGGCGGGTGCTGACGGGGCACCGGGCGCTGGCGTGGGGGTTGAACCCGCTGGGCGCGCTGGCGGGCGGGCTGCTGGCGGCGCAGGCGGGGTTGCGGTCGGTGTACTGGATGGCGGCGGTGGTGCAGGTGGGGGCGCTGGCGGTGGCGTGGTTCGCGCTGTCGCCTAAGGCGTTCCGGGAGGCGGAGGACGCGGCGGCGGCTCGGGCGGTGGCGATCTAGCGGGCTGCCATCACCGCGTGCCACGGGGTCGCGTCGAAGATCAGGGTGATCGACGTGATGCGGCCGTCGGCCAGCCGGAAGTGCTCGGCCGTGCGCTGGACGCCGAACGGCAGGGTGGTGCGCACGTCGTAGACCAGGGTGGCCTCGTCCTCGCCGTGCAGCTCGCTGATCACGTCCACGCCCGCGACGACGCCCAGGAACCCCGCCAACCCCGCCAGGTGCCCCTCCGCGTCGGAGGTCATCAGCGGGCTGCTGAAGGTGAAGCCCTCGGCCAGCCGGGCAGCGGCGGCGGGCACGTCGCCCGCGAATCTGGCGCGGTGGTAGGCGCGCACCGCGGCACGGGTGGTCTCGGCGCTCATCCGCGACCGCCGATCCGCTCGGCCAGCGCGCGCTGGTTCTCCGCCAGGCGCAGGCACAGCAACCGCAGCGCCTCGACCTCGTCCCCGGTGAACCCCCGGAACAGCGCCGCCATCGCCAGCTGCGTCGGCCGCCGGAAGGCCTCCAGCCAGGCCAGGCCGGCCTCCGTCACCCGGACCAGCACCACCCTGCGGTCCACCGGGGACGCGGTGCGCTCCGCCAGGCCCGCGCCCTCCAGGGTGTCCACCAGTCCGGTCACGTTGCGGGAGCTGGCGTTCGTCGCCCCGGCCAGATCCTTCACGCTCATGCCCGTCTCGGCGGCGCTCAGCAGGATCAGCACGTCCATCGCCCCTGGGCTCAGGCCCCGGTCGCCACTGCCGCTCGTGCGCAGCTTGTCCAGTGAGCGCGCCGCCGCGCGCACCGCCGACGCCGCTTCCAGGAACGCCGTGTCCCCGTCCAGCGCGAAGCGGGCCAGCGCCTCCCTCGCACCACCACCATCAAGTACTTCATTCATAGTGAGGCACTACTTCAGTACGTACTTCACTATCCTGTCACGCTCAGGCACGACGAAGGGGGCCGACGCCCTGGAAGCGTCGACCCCCTCGATGTCGCCCAGGCGCTGATCAGCCGCCGAACGCGGAGATCGGCGGGCAGGAGCAGACCAGGTTGCGGTCGCCCTTCGCGCCGTCGATCCTGCGGACCGGCGGCCAGATCTTCGGGGCCGACGTCCCCGCCGGGAACACCGCCACGTCGCGGCCGTACGGGTGCGCCCACTCCCCCGTCACCGACGCCGCGGTGTGCGGGGCGTTGCGGAGCGGGTTGTCGTCGGCGGGCCACTCGCCCGCGCCGACCTTGTCGATCTCGCGGCGGATCGCGATCATCGCGTCCACGAAGCGGTCGATCTCGGCCAGGTCCTCGCTCTCGGTCGGCTCGACCATGAGCGTGCCCGCGACCGGGAACGACATCGTGGGGGCGTGCAGGCCGTAGTCCGCGAGGCGCTTGGCCACGTCGTCCACGGTCACGCCGGTCGCCTTGGTCAGCGGGCGCAGGTCGAGGATGCACTCGTGGGCCACGAACCCGCCCTCGCCGGTGTAGAGGACCGGGTAGTGCTCGTCCAGGCGCCGCGCGACGTAGTTCGCCGCCGCGACCGCCGTCATCGTGGCCCGCCGCAGGCCGTCCGCGCCCATCATGCGCACGTACGCCCACGAGATCGGCAGGATCGACGCCGAGCCCCACGGCGCGCCCGAGATCGGGCCGACGCCGGTCTCCGGGCCCGCGCCCGGCTGGAGCGGGTGGTTCGGCAGGTACGGGGCCAGGTGCGAGCGGACGCCGATCGGGCCGACGCCGGGGCCACCGCCGCCGTGCGGGATGCAGAACGTCTTGTGCAGGTTCAGGTGCGACACGTCCGACCCGAACTTGCCGTACCGGGCCAGCCCGATGAGCGCGTTCAGGTTCGCCCCGTCCACGTACACCTGGCCGCCCGCGTCGTGCACCAGGCCGCAGACCTCGCGCACGGTGTCCTCGTACACCCCGTGCGTCGACGGGTAAGTGATCATGATCGCGGCCAGGTGCTCGGCGTGCTCCAGGACCTTGTCCTTGAGGTCGCCCAGGTCCACGTTGCCGCGCTCGTCGCACTTGACGACGACCACCCGCATCCCGGCCATCACGGCGGACGCGGCGTTGGTGCCGTGCGCGGACGACGGGATCAGGCACACGTCGCGCTCGAGGTCGCCGTTGGCCCGGTGGTACGCCCGGATCGCGAGCAGGCCCGCGAACTCGCCCTGGCTGCCCGCGTTCGGCTGGAGCGACACCGCGTCGTACCCGGTGACCTCGGCCAGCCAGCCCTCCAGGTCGCCGATGAGCGAGAGCAGGCCCTCGGCGTCGGAGGCGGGCGCGAACGGGTGCAGGTCGGCGAACTCCGGCCAGGTGACCGGCTCCATCTCGGCGGTCGCGTTGAGCTTCATGGTGCACGAGCCGAGCGGGATCATGCTGCGGTCGAGCGCCACGTCCTTGTCCGACAGGGACCGCAGGTAGCGCAGCAGCGCGGTCTCCGAGCGGTGGCTGTGGAACACCGGGTGGGTCAGGTAGTCGGTGGTGCGGCGCAGGTCGGCGGGGATGCCGTCGGCGGTGTCGGAGTCGAGGGCGTCCACGTCGGCGACGGCCACGCCGAACGCCCGCCACACCAGCGCGAGGTGCGCGCGGGTGGTGGTCTCGTCGCAGGCGATCGACACGGTGTCCGCGTCGACCCGCCACAGGTTCACGCCCAGCTCGCGCGCGGCGGCGACGACCTCGTCGGCGCGGCCCGGCGCGGAGGCGCGGACGGTGTCGAAGAACTCGCCGTGCACGACGTCCACGCCGCCCTCGCACAGGCCCGCGGCGAGCACGGTGGCCATGCGGTGGGCGCGGGTCGCGATGGCGCGCAGGCCGTCGGGGCCATGGTAGACGGCGTACATCGACGCCATGACGGCCAGCAGGACCTGCGCGGTGCAGATGTTGCTGGTGGCCTTCTCGCGGCGGATGTGCTGCTCGCGGGTCTGGAGCGCCAGGCGGTACGCGGGGTTGCCGTCGGCGTCGACGGACACGCCGACCAGGCGGCCGGGCAGCTGGCGCTCCAGGCCGGAGCGGACCGCCATGTAGCCGGCGTGGGGGCCGCCGAAGCCCATGGGCACGCCGAACCGCTGGGTGGGGCCGACGACGACGTCCGCGCCGATCTCGCCGGGCGGGCGCAGCAGGGTGAGGGCGAGCAGGTCGGCGGCGACGACGGCCTGGGCGCCCGCCTTGTGGATCTCGGCGATGAGGCCCTCGTGGTCGCGGACCACGCCGGAGGCGCCGGGGTAGGACAGCAGCACGCCGAAGAAGTCGCCGCCGAGGCCCAGGCCCTCCAGGCCCTGGGACAGGTCGGCCACGACGATCTCGATGCCGAGCGGCTCGGCCCTGGTCTCGATGACCGCGAGGGTCTGCGGGAGGGTGTCGGCGTCGACCACGAACCTGGTGGACTTGGAGCGGCCCGCGCGGCGCACGAGGGTCATGGCCTCGGCGGCGGCGGTGGGCTCGTCCAGCATCGAGGCGTTGGCCACGGGGACGCCGGTCAGGTCGCCGACGACGGTCTGGAAGTTGAGCAGCGCCTCCAGGCGGCCCTGCGAGATCTCCGGCTGGTACGGGGTGTACGCCGTGTACCAGGCCGGGTTCTCCAGCACGTTGCGGCGGATCACGGCCGGGGTGAACGTGCCGTGGTAGCCGAGGCCGATCATCTGGGTCATCGGCCGGTTGCGGGCGGCGAGCGCGCGCAGCTCGGCGAGGGCCTCGGTCTCGGTGGCGGGCTCGGGCAGGTCCAGCGCCAGGTCGCCCTCGCGGATCGACTCGGGCACCGCGCGCTGCGCCAGCTCCTCCAGGGACCCGACGCCGATGACGTCGAGCATCCTGGCCAGCTCGGCGGGGCGGGGGCCGACGTGGCGGTCGGCGAACGGGGTCCCGTGCTCGAGGGCGGCGAGCGGGATGCGGTCCTGCGTCATCTGGGGCCTTCCGGTGCAGCGGGCTGTGGGCACACCTGTGTCCTGGAGCGCCCTCCCCCTCTGTCTCCGGCCCGCGAGCGGGCGGCCTGAGAGCTTCACCCGGTCGGGACCGGGTTTGCACCGTCGGCGGGGTCGGCTCGACCCGCTTTCCAGAGGTGTCTCGCCCGCGCGGTCCTGGGGCCTGAGAGGTTCCGGGGAGGATTTGCTCCTTCGGCGCCGAGCTGGGCTCGGACTCTCCCGCGCGGGGTGAAACGACTACCGGAGGAGCTTACCCGGCCGGGGGGTGCCCGTTCACACTCTCGCGACGTGGATCTCAGGGCAGCTGGTTCCGCCGAGTGGTCGAGCGGGCGGGGTGGAGGGGCTCTCCGGGCGGCGGCGACCGGGTGATCATCGAGCAGCGGCGGCGGTCGGCAGCGGCAGGGAGCGGCGGCGGTCGGCGGCGGCGGTCGGCGCGCGCCCGGTGGCGGACAGCGGGCAGCGGGCAGCGG
>NZ_JBQGCX010001110.1:0-4091 GCF_052038725.1 Actinosynnema sp. | reverse complement strand
ACCGCCCCCAGTGGCGCGGCGCACCCCACCACGGAACCTCCCGCGCGGGCGGCGCCGCACCCCGTGCTGCCCGCACCCGCCCGGCGCGCCCCCGCACCGCGCCGGGTCCCCCGTCCACACCACACACCAGGGGACTTCCTGTGATAACGCGCGCCTTCGACCGGTCGGCCATGAGCTGGTCCTACGAGATGAGCCTGCAACCGATGCTCTCGGCCGCCGACATCGACGGCCTCCCGTTCGGCTCCGTCTTCGGCAGCGTCCCCCCGCGCAGCGTCTCCAAGCGGCACGCCCACCAGGACGGCGAGCTGTTCATCGTCCTGGCGGGCCGGGCGACCGTGGTGCTCGGCGACGAGGAGCGCGAGCTGGGACCGGGCGGCGTCGTGCACCTGTCGCCCTTCGGCTACCACGAGATCCGCAACGAGCACGACGAGCCGTTCGACCTGGTCTCGATCTACTGGGAGCACATCCCCAGCGCCGTGGCCGCCCTGGAGGAGGCCCCGCCGCGCGCCTCGCTGCCGCAGCGGGCCCTGGTCTTCTGCCCGCCGCCCACCCCCAACGGCGGCCTGCACCTGGGCCACCTCGCCGGGCCGTACGTGCGGGCCGACGTGCTGGTGCGCGCCCTGCGCAGCACCGGCCGCGACGCCAGGCACGTCACCGGCACCGACGACCACCAGTCGCACGTCGCGGTCAGCGCCCGCCTCGGCGGCGCCACCCCCGAGCAGGTCGCCGCCTCCCACGGCGAGGCCATCCTGACCACGCTGCGCGCGGCGGGCGTCGACTGCGACCGGCTCACCCGCCCGGCGACCGAGCCGGGGCACGCCGACCGCGTCCGCGAGCTGATCACCCGGCTCGCCGCCTCGCCCTCGGTCACCGAGCAGGAGCGGGACACCGCCTACTGCGCCGCCTGCGACCTGTCGCTGCACCAGGCGTTCGCGCGCGGCACGTGCGCGCACTGCGCGGCCGACAGCGACGGCGAGATCTGCGAGGCGTGCGGGCGGCCCAACGAGACCAAGGACCTGGTCGACCCGCGCTGCAGGCTCTGCGGCGGCCCCGCCACCACCCGCCCCGAGCGCGCCCTGTGGCTCGACGTGTCCGCCCACGCCGAGCAGCTCGCCCGGTACCTCAAGGACTGCCACACCTCACCCGACCTGCTCGCCCTGGTCGAGCGCCTGCTGGCCGACGGCCTGCCGCCGTACCGGCTCGCCCGCCGCGCCGACTGGGGCGTCGAGCTGGCGGACGGCCAGCGCGTCGACGCCTGGGTCGACCTCGCGCTGACCTTCCTCGACGCCGCGCGCGCCGAGACCGAGCAGGACGGCCCCGCCAAGATCACCCTGTTCCTCGGCTACGACAACAGCTTCTTCTACGCCGTGCTCCTGCCCGCCGTGGCCTTCGCCGCCGGACTGGCCGAGCACCTGCCCGCCGCCTTCGTCACCAACCAGTTCCTGCACCTGGACGACGCGAAGTTCTCCACCAGCCGGGGCCACGCCATCTGGGCCGACCCCGCGCTGGCCGAGGCCGGCGCCGACGCCGTGCGCCTCGCGCTGCTGCGCAACGCCCCCGAGGGCCGCGTCACCCGGATCACCCAGGAGCGGGCCGCCCTGCTCGCGCAGGACCCGCTCCACCTGGCCGCGCAGGAGTGGCTGGCCGGGTTCGCCCAGGTCGGCGACGGGGTGGTGCCCGGCACCGGGGCGTGGACCGACGCGCACCGCGAGTTCTACCGCGCCCTCAACCTCACCACCCGGCAGCTCGACGGGCTGCTGATCCCCGAGTCGTTCAGCGCGCGCGGCTACGTCCGCCTGCTGGAGGCCTTCGTGGAGCGCGCCGCCGAGTTCCGGGCGACCGAGGAGCCGCTGCGCGCGGTGCCCTCGCTGGCCGAGGAGGCGCGCACCAGCCTGGCCCTGGACTACCTGGCCGCCAAGGCGTTCGCCGCGCTGGCCTGGCCGATCACCCCCGACCTCGCCCTGCGGACCTGGCGGTGGCTCGGGCTGCCCGGCGAGCCGGTGCGCGAGGCGGACTGGTCGTTCCTGCCCGGCGGCACGCGCGTCACCTCGCCCGCCCCGCTGGACGGGCGGCCGTGAGCGCGCCCGAGCGCCCGGACGTCGTGGTGGTGGGCGCCGGGATCACCGGCGCCTCCATCGCGCGGCACCTGGCCGCCGCGGGCGCCTCCGTCGTCGTGCTCGAACGCGGGCTGCCCGCCTCCGGGGCCACCGGCCGCTCCGGCGGCATGGTGCGCGCCTACGACCCCGACCCGGCGATCGCCGAGCTGGCCCTGCCCAGCCTCGCCGTCTACCGCGACCCCGCGAACTGGGCGTCCGGGCGGTCCCCGCTGCGCGCCGTCGGCTCGGTGACCGCCGCCGACCCGGCCCTGGAGCCGGAGCTGCGCGCCGAGGCCGCGGGTATCACCGCCGCGCGGGGCGGCCCCGCGCCCGGGGGCGCGGGGCCCGACGCGGCGGGGGGCGTCCGGCTCGCGGGCGGCATCGCGCTGGTCGAGCCCGAGGCGGGCTGGGTGGACCCCGCCGAGGTCACCGCGGACTGGCTGGCCCAGGCCCGCGCCCTCGGCGCCTCGGTGCGCGAGGGGACGCCCGTGCGCGCGGTCACCGCGCGCGGCGGGCGCCCCGTCGTCCACACCGACGACGGCGAGCTGCGCGCCGGGACCGTCGTCGCCGCCACCGGCCCGTGGGCGGCCGACCCCGTTCCGGGGCTGCGGACCGCGCACCCGGTGCGGGCGCGCTCGATCCAGGTCAGCGTCGTGCGGCGGGACCCGGGCGCGCCGCCCCACGCGACCTTCGTCGACCTGCGCACCGGCCGCTACGCCAAGCCGGTCGGCGCGGACCGCACCCTCCTGGGGATGCCCCACCTGGTGTGGGACTGCCCCTTCGACGCCCCCGCGGACCCCGCGCACGAGCGGGCCACCACCACCGCGCTCGCCGCCCACCTCCCGTGGGTCGCCCTGGCCGCCCACGTGGCGACCACCCGCGCCACCGACGCCTACGGCGAGCCCGCGCACGGGCCGTCCGGCCTGCTGGAGAGCACCGGCGTGCCGCACGCCTGGTCGGTGCGCGGCTGGAACGGCGGCGGCGTCAAGACCGCCCCCGAGGCCGGTCGCCGCATCGCCCTGGCGTGCCTGTCCGAAGCCCGCGTCGCCTGACGGCGGCGCACACCCCCCACCCCCACGGCATCAGAGGTGCTCCATGCCCGACGCAGCCGCTCCACCGCTCGCCGCCGCCCCCGACCGGGCCGAACCCGCGCCCCGCTGCCACGACGTGCTGGGCATCGGCTTCGGCCCCGCGAACCTGTCGCTGGCCATCGCCTTCGAGGAGGAGGGCCACGAGCTCGACGCCCGCTTCCTGGAGGCCAGGCCCGGCCCGTCCTGGCAGAGCGCGATGATGCTCGACGGCTCGGACATCCAGAACCACCCCGTGCGCGACCTGGTGTCGCTGCGCAACCCGCGCAGCCGCTACAGCTTCATCAACTACCTGTTCGAGAACGGCAGGCTGCTGGAGCACCTCAACGTCCCGCTGGAGTTCCCGCTGCGCAAGGACTACGCGCGCTACGTCTCCTGGGCCGCGAGCCACTTCAGCAGCCAGGTCGACTACGGCACGCACGTCACCGGCGTCGCGGTCGAGCGCGACGACGAGGACCGCCGGGTCTACGCCGTCACCACCTCCACCGGGCAGGTCCACCGGGGGCGGTCGCTGGTGATCGGCACCGGCCGGGCCCCCTACGTGCCCGAGCCGTTCGACGCCGTCGACTCCCCGCGCGTGTTCCACCTGACCCGGTACCTGCCCGCGCTGGAGCGGCTCGCCGAGCTCGACGTCGCCCACGACGGCGACCGGTCGCCGCTGTCCGTCGTGGTCGTCGGCGGCAGCCAGAGCGCCGTGGAGCTGACCCTCGACCTCGCCCGGCGCTTCCCGCGCGCCACCGTGACCACGCTGGTGCGGTCGCTGACGCTGCGGCTGAAGGACACCAGCCCGTTCAGCGAGGAGGGCTACTTCCCCGGCTTCACCGACTACTACTACCGCGCCCCGCGCGAGCGCAAGGACGCCATCGACTCGTACATGCGGCTGACCAACTACTCCTCCGCCGACGGC
>NZ_JBQGCX010001109.1:0-7000 GCF_052038725.1 Actinosynnema sp. | reverse complement strand
CCCGGCGAGATCCCCCGCGACCCGGCAACCCGAGGAGCCCCCGTGACCAGGACAGCAGAACCCGCACCCCCGGCCGCGCCAGGCGGCCCCCTCCTCACCCGCGAGGCCGCCCTCGTGTCGGCCGCGTTCGCCGCGGTCGTGACCGCGCTCGTGCTGTCCACCCTGGCGCTCGGCGACGCGATGCCGATGCTGGAGCGCGACTTCAAGGTGTACGTCGTCAGCGGCCAGGCGGTGCTCGACGGCGCCTCCCCGTTCGACGTCTCCACCGACGCGGGCCTGCTGTTCATCTACTCGCCGTTCGCGGCCCTGCTGTTCGTCCCGATCGCCCTGCTGAACACGCACCTGGCGTTCGCGCTGTGGACGTTCGCCTCCACGTTCGCCCTCACCGCCTGCACCTGGCTCCTGCTCGGCCTGGCCACCCCGCTCGCGCCGAACAAGCGCACCGGGTTCGCGCTGCTCGCCTCGGTCGCCGCGCTCGGCACCGCCCCGGTGTGGCCGATGGTGTTCAACGGCCAGATCAACCTGCTGCTGATGCTCGTGATCCTCGTCGACCTGCTGCGCGGCCCGTCCCGCCACCGGGGCGTGGCGATCGGCTTGGCGGCCGGGATCAAGCTGACCCCGCTCATCTTCGTCCCGTACCTGCTGCTCACCGGCCGGGCCCGCGCGGCGGCCGTGGCGACGGGGACGTTCCTGACCACCGTGCTCGTCGGCTACCTGGTGCTGCCCGGCCCGTCCGGCCAGTGGCTCAGCGGCCTGGTGCTGGACACCACGCGGATGATGCCGCCGGACCACGGCCCGTGGAACGAGTCGCTGCGCGGGGTCCTCGGCCAGCTGCCGGGGGTGCTGCACGCGCCGTGGTTCGGCGTCGCGGTGACCGTCCTGGTCGGGCTGGCCGGGCTCGCGGTCGCGGTGCGGGCGACCCGGCGCGGGCAGGTGGCCGGGGGAGTGCTGGCCTGCGCGGTGACCGGCACCCTGGTGTCCCCGGTGTCCTGGCCGCACCACTGGGTGTGGGTGGTGCCCGGCGCCGCGGCCTGGCTGTGGTGGGCGCTGCGCCACGGCCGGGCCGGGCACGCCCGCGCCGCGCTCGCCACCTGGGCGGTGATGATCGTCTCCGGGGTGGTGATGCTGCTGGACGACTCGCCGGTGGCGGACCTGGTGGTCAACGTGATCAGCCTGTCCGAGGCGGGCCTGTTCGCGCTGAACGTGCTGCCGGTGCTCGGCGGCCTGGCCCTCCTGGTCGCGCTCGCGCTCCCCGCCCGGCGCCCCGCGGGCCCCGCGCCCGACCCCGCCCCCGAACCCGTCCCCGACACCCCGGCGCAGCGCCCGCTCCTGGAGCGCTGACCCGCCGTCCGAACCGCCGCACCACCACCCGGACGCGCCGTCCCGGTGGCGCACCCCGGCGCGATCCGCCACCGTGCCGCACCAGAACACCGCCGCCCCGCACGGCCCCCGCCCACCGGCGGCGCGGGGCCCGGCGGAGCCGAGCAGCCGGTGAGCGGAGGCACGTCGTCCCATGCACAAGCACAAGGTGCTGCTCGTGGTCGTCGCACTGGTCCTGACCCTGACCAGCGGCGCGACCGCGGGAGAGCGCGACCCGTCCGCCACCGGCCTCGGTGACGGCTTCACCTCCGGCGTCGCCAGGGTCAACGGCACCTCCCTGCACTACGTCCGGGGTGGTCGCGGACCGGCGCTCCTGCTGGTCCACGGCCACCCCCAGGACTGGTCCGAGTACCGGGCCGTCATGCCCGCCCTCGCCAGGGACTTCACCGTCGTCGCCGTGGACCTGCGCGGCATCGGCGGCTCCGAGCCGACCGAGGGCGGCTACGAGGCCGCGAACCTGGCCGAGGACCTGCGCGCGCTGGCCGCCCGGCTCGCGCTGGGCCCGGTGTACGTGGTCGGCCACGACATCGGCGGCATGGTCGCCTACGCCTACGCGCGCCTCAACCCGGCCACCACGCGCGGCGCGATGGTCCTCGACGTCCCCCTGCCGGGCCTGCCACCGTGGGACGAGAGCACCGCGCGGCTGTGGCACCTGGGCTTCCACCAGGCGCCGGGCCTGGCCGAGGACCTGGTCGACGGCAGGCAGGAGGTCTACCTCAGGTTCGTGCTCGACCGGGAGACGTTCAGCGACGCCGAGGTCGCCCGCTACGCGCGGGCGTACCGGCCGAAGGCGCGGCTGCGCGCCGGGTTCGAGCTGTACCGGGCGTTCCCGGCGAACGCGGCGTTCAACAGCTCCCGGACCGGGCGCCTGGACGTGCCGCTGGTGTGGGTGTCGGGGGACCGGTCGATCTTCGCCGACATCGGCCCGCGCGTGGCCGATGGCCTGCGCGCGGCGGGCTGCACCGACGTGCGCACCGAGGTGGTCGCGGGCAGCGACCACTACCTGCTCGACCACCGGCCCGGCGCGGTGACCGCCCTGATCCGGCGCTACGCCTCGCGGTGAACCCCGGCGGCCACCAGCGCCGCCAGGCTCGCCGGGGCCAGCCGCTCGGTCCCCGCGGGGCCGGGCCCCGGCGGGGCCAGCCGCGCGCCCGGCCCCAGGTGGGCCTCGCGCAGCTCGTCCATGAACTCGGCCCACAGCGGGGGGCCGCCCGCGGCGAGCACCGCCGTGCGCGCGGCGTGCTCGTCGCCCGCGGGCAGGTGCCGCACGCCCCAGACGCCCAGCTGCGCGAACACCGGCACCAGGGCGATCGAGCGCTCGGTGAGGCTGTAGACGACCTTCTGCTTGTGCGTGGGGTCGTCGGTCTTGGTGAGCATCCCGTGCTCGACCAGCACGGCGAGCCGGTCGGCGAGGATGTTCGAGGAGATCCGCTCGGGACCGGCCAGCAGCTCGCGGAAGTGCCGCGCCCCCAGGAAGATCACGTCGCGCAGCACCAGCAGGGTCCACCGGTCGCCGAAGATCTCCAGCGCCAGGTTGACCGGGCAGTCCGACCTCGTGTCCTTGCGCACCGCGCCCCTCCCCGCACCACTCCGACCCCGCCGCCGGGCCTCACCGGGAACCTACTGGAAATCCCCGAGCTGTGACGTGGGCCACCGCCTGCTACGGTACCTCTGGTTGTGAAATGCAACCAGTCTCCGCCGGCGCCACCCGCCGGCGCCACCCACCACACCGACGAGGAAGGCCCGGATGAGCGCACAGGACACCAGCGCGGGCGCGCGCGAGCAGGCCGTGGACGGCAGGTCGAAGCTGCTGTTATCGGCCCTGTTCGTCGCCGCCTTCGTGCTCGGCACGGCCGAGCTGCTCATGGTCGGCGTCATCGGCCTGATCGCCGACGACCTGGACGTCTCCATCCCCGCCGCGGGCGGCCTGGTCACCGCCTACGCGCTGGGGCTGGCCATCGGCGGCCCGCTGCTGACCGCCCTCACCATCCGGTTCGACAAGCGGGTGACGCTGATCGGCGCGCTCGCCGCGTTCGCCGTCGTCAACACCACCCCGGTGCTGCTGGGCCAGTTCGCCCCGTTCCTGGCCGCGCGCGTGGTCACCGGCTCGCTGCACGGGCTGTTCGTCGCGGTGTCCTTCGTCGCCGCCGTCGCGGTCGTGCCGCCCGAGCGCGCCGGGCGGGCCATCGCGACCGTGTTCTCCGGCTTCGCCGTCTCCGCCGCACTGGGCGCGCCGCTGGGCACGCTCGTCGGCCAGTGGCTCGGCTGGCGCGACTCGTTCCTGGCCATCAGCCTGCTCAGCCTCGTCGCCTGCGCGGCGCTGGTCGCGCTCGTCCCGCCGCTGCCCGCCGAGCGCGGCGGCGGCGGCGCGGGCGACCAGGCGCGGTACGCGTTCGCGCCCAGGGTGCTCGTCGTGCTGCTCCTGGGCTTCCTGCTGTTCGCCTCCTCCTACGGGGCGCTGACCTACCTGACGCCGTTCCTGGAGCGCGTCACCGGCGTCTCCGGCGCGCTGCTGAGCGCCTTCCTGCTCTGCTACGGCGCGGCGGCGGCGGTCGGCTCGTTCGCGGGCGGCCGGTTCGCCGACAGCGGGGCCGCGCGCGCCATGCTCCTCGGCGGCGTCGGCACCGCCCTCGCCCTGCTCGTGCTCCACCTCGGCGGATCCTCACCCGTCCTGGTCGCCCTGGGGCTGGTCGCGTGGGGGCTGTTCGCGCAGGGCGCGGTGCCCGCCTACCAGTACCGGGTGCTGGAGCTGGCCGGTCCCGGCAGCCAGTTGGCGTCGGCGCTGCCCGCCTCGGCGGCCAACGTGGGCATCGCGGTCGGCTCGGCGGTGTGCGGGCTGGCGATCGCGGGCGACCCGTCCGGCGCGCTGCTCACCGGCCTGGTGATCGGCGTCGCGGCCCTGCCGGTGGCGTGGTTCGCGCTGCGGCTGCGCCCGCCGGTCGCGCCCGGCGCGGGGGAGAGCGCGGGGAAGGGCGCGGGGAAGGGCGCTGCGGAGGACGCCCCGGCCGGGTAGCCGGGTGCGCACTCCGGGACAAGCGCCGGGGGTGGACCGGTGCCACCATCGGTGGTGCGGGTCCGCCCCCGTCGCGCTCCCGCGCGTCCACGGCGGACAGGACTCCACTGTGGACGCTGTCGCGCGCGCGAACCCTTGCGCCCCAAGCGCTCCCGGACCGACAGGTCGGCAACATCGGAGAACCGGACCGGACCGCCCCCGTGCCACAGTTCCCAGCGGGGCGGGAACCTTCCGCCCGGAAGCCACCGTCACCGTACCGAGGAGCGCAGATGACGACCATCGACGCGCCGCCGAGGGCCGAGCTCGTCGGCCGCGCGGCGGAGCTGGTTCCGCTGATCCGCGAGCACGCCCCCTGGCAGGAGCAGAACCGGGTACTGCACGAGGAGGTGGTGCGGGCACTGGTCGACGCGGGTCTGTTCCGGATGCGCGTCCCCACCCGCCACGGCGGCCACGAGGCCGACGTGCGCACCACCTGCGAGGTGCTCGCCGAGCTGGGCCGGGGCGACGGGTCGGTGGGCTGGACGGTCGCCACCCTGACCATCGGCTCCTGGCTCGTCGGCCTGTTCCCCGACGAGGTCCAGGAGGAGGTGTTCGCCGACCCGTCCGTCCGCGTCTGCGGCTCGGTCAGCCCCGGCGGCGTGCTCGTGCCCACCGAGGGCGGCGCGGTCCTCAACGGCGAGTGGCACTTCAACACCGGCGCCCCGCACAGCCAGTGGGACGTGCACTCGGTGCTGCTGGCCACCGAGGACGGCGGCTACGTGCCCGCCACCGCCGTCGTGCCCATGTCCGACCTGACCGTCGGCGACGACTGGCACACCTCCGGCCTGCGCGCCACCGGCAGCGTCACCACCGCCGCGAAGGACGTGTTCGTCCCGCAGGCCCGCATCCTGCCGATGCTGCCGGTCCTGATGGAGGGCAGGCACCTGTCCGCCCGGAACGCGGACGCCCCCACGTGGAAGGTCCCGTTCATGCCCTTCGCCGCCGCCGTCGCCAGCGCCCCCGCGCTCGGCATGGCCCGCGCCGCCTGGGAGGCGTTCTTCGAGCGGCTGCCCGGCCGCAAGATCACCTACACGAACTACGACGAGCAGGCCGCCGCCCCGCTCACCCACCTGCAGGTCGCCGAGGCCGCCGTCAAGACCGACGAGGCCGAGTTCCACCTGCGCCGCGGGGCCGACCGGCTCGACGCCGCCGTCGCCGCCGGGCAGCCGCTCGACGTGCTCGGCCGGGTCGCCGCGCGCATGGACGCGGGCGCGCTCTGCCAGCGCGCCAAGGAGGCCGTGGAGGTGCTGGCCACCGCGAGTGGCGGCTCGTCCATCTACACCGACCGGCCGATCCAGCGCATCGAGCGCGACGTCCAGGCCATCACCCTCAACGGGATCATGCAGCCCACCACGAACGCGGAGACCTACGGCCGCGTGCTGTGCGGGCTGGAGCCCAACACCCAGTTCATCTAGGCCGCGCCCCCGCGCGCCACTTCCCAGTCACAGCAACAGCACCGAGGAGCGCAGATGACGACGACCGAGGCGCCGGGGCGGACCGAGCTGGCGGGCCGCGCCGCCGAGCTGGTCCCCCTGATCCGCGAGCACGCAGCCTGGCAGGAGGAGCACCGGGCGCTGCACCCGGACGTGCTCGCCGCGGTCCGCGACGCGGGCCTGCTGAAGATGCGCGTCCCCCTGCGCTACGGGGGTTTCGAGTCCGACGTGCGCACCGTGTGCGACGTCGTCGCCGAGCTGGCGCGCGGCGACGGGTCGGTGGGCTGGACGGCCAACACCCAGATGCTCAGCTCGTGGCTGATCGGCCTGTTCCCCGACGAGGTCCAGGACGAGGTGTTCGCCGACCCGGACGTGTTCGTCGGCAGCAGCGTCAGCCCCAACGGCGTCGCCACGCCCGCGCCCGGCGGCGTCGTCGTGAACGGCGAGTGGGCCTTCAGCACCGGGGTGCTGCACAGCGGCTGGTTCGCGCACTCCGCGCTGCTCGCCGAGCCCGACGGCGGCTACGCGCCGATCGTGCTGGCCATCCCGGTGGCCGACCTCGGGGTCGTGGACGACTGGCACACGGTCGGGATGCGCGGCACCGGCAGCGTCAAGACCGTCGCGAAGGACCTGTTCGTGCCGCAGGCGCGGGTGCTGCCGCTGATGCCGGTGGTGCTGCACGGCGCGCACCTGTCCGAGCGCAACGCCGACTCCGCCACCTGGCGGGCCCCGTTCTCGCCGGTCAGCGCGGCGGTCGCGGGCGCGGTCCCGCTCGGCATGGCCCGCGCGGCGCGCGAGGTGTTCCTGGAGCGCCTGCCCGGACGCAAGATCACCTACACCGACTACGAGAGCCAGGCCGAGGCGCCGCTGACCCACCTGCAGGTGGCGCGGGCGACGCTGAAGGTCGACCAGGCCGCGTTCCACGTGCACCGCGCCGCCGACCGCGTCGACGGCAAGGTGCGGGCGGGCGAGGCGTGGTCGGTGGAGGAGCGCGCGGTGGCCCGCATGGACATGGGGGCCGCGACCGCGCTGGCCAAGGAGGCGGTCGACCTGCTGTCCGAGGCCAGCGGCGGCTCGTCCATCTACACCGACCGGCCGATCCAGCGCATCGCGCGGGACGTGCGCACGATCAACC
>NZ_JBQGCX010001108.1:0-2851 GCF_052038725.1 Actinosynnema sp. | reverse complement strand
GAGGGCCTCTACGCCGAGGCGATGGGCTCGGCCACGGCAGCCGCGCCCGCCGCGCTCGCCGCCTGAGCGCGGGAGACCCGGTCGGCCACCCGGCGCGCGGCCCGCTTCCCGGCGGGCCTGAGCACCGGGTGGCCGTCCCGCACGCCCACCAGGAACCGGAACAGCCCGCCGTGCCCCTCCAGCCTGCGCAGGAACGCGGCCTCGTCGCGGACCCCGGCCAGCACCGCCTGGTCCTCGATGGCGGCCAGGATGCGCGCCCGCCCGCGCAGCGGCACCCACCAGGTGGTGACCAGCAGCAGCACCACCCCGAACCCGGCGCCGGTCCACAGCACCGCCTCCCACGCGGTGAACCTCAGGTCCAGCGCCCGCAGCAGCACCACCAGCGCCAGGTACCCGGTTCCGTACACCCCGGCCCACCCGGCGGTCGCCGCCGAGGGCGGCTCGGCGTGCTCGGTCACCCACGGCGAACCGCCACCGGACGGGTCCGCGCCCGACCCCGAGACGCCCGGTCCACCGCCCACCGCGGCGGGCTCCTCGGCCCGCCGCCACCGCTGCATCGACCGCCCCAGCGAGAACGACGCGCCGAACCCGATCGCCACCGCGGCCAGCGACGCCAACCCCAGGACCCACCAGTCCGCCTCGACCAACCACCGGGCCGCCTCCCGCGCGCCCAGCCACAGCGCCCCGGCCGCCGCCACCACCCCGACCAGCCGCTTCGGCACCCGCACCCGCCCCAGCACCGCCAGCGGCGTGCCCACCGGCGACGGCAGGCTGCCCAGCGCCAGCAGGCACGCCACCACCAGCCCCACCCCGGCGATCGCGACGACCCCGGTGGTGGCCTCCTGCGGGTTCGTCCCACCGCCCAGCGCGTCCCGCGACCGCGTCACCGCCACCGACGCCAGCGGCAGCACCGGCGACAGCAGCACCAGCCCGTGCAGCAGCGTCCCGGACCGCAGCGCGGCGTACCCGAACGCGGCCAGCAGCGTCGCCGCCCCCAGCGCCGCCGCCGGGGCCACCGCCCAGCCGGGCAGCAGGTCGAACAGCGACAGCACCAGCAGCGCCCCGCCCAGCGCCAGCCCGACCAGCCCCAGGAACCTCGACAGGTTCCCGCCCCTGGTCAACCCGTTGATCATCCAGTAGGGCAGCAGCGCCGCCCCGCGCAGCGCCCTGGTCAGCGGCTTCACCGGCCCCAGCCCCGACCGCTCGCTGTCGGCCACGGTCACCGCGACCGCCGCCGCCGTCGCCGCCGTGCGGATCACCTGGTCGCTGCCCGCCTCCTGGCCGATCGGCTCCCGCCCGATGCCCGCCCGGTCGAACGCGCGCAGCGCCAGCACGCCCAGCGCCGCCGTCTCCTCGGTGGTGATCGGCGGCGTGGCGAGCCTGGCCAGCAGCCCGGCGTGCTCCTCCAGGAACAGCTCGCCGCGCGAGCGCCGGTCCGCCCCGTCCGCCCGGTCGGCCAGGATCGCCTGCCGCAGCGCGGGCAGCTCCTCGCAGATGATCCGCGCGTGCAGCCCCCACGCGGCCAGGTCGGCGAGCGCCGCGCAGGTGGGCGGCAGGTCGGACTCGCCGGAGGCGTACACCCCGGTCAGCTCGGCCACCGCCGCCTCCCGCGCCGCCCTCAGCTCCTCCGGCAGCGCGCTGCCGAACAGCTCCGCCACCAGGTCCGCCACCACCGCCTCGGCGCGCTGCGCGGCGTCACCGGGCAGCCCGCCCGCGAGCTTGTCGACCCGCCGCAGCCTGGTCGGCTCGAACAGCACCCGGCACAGCATCGACGCCCCGTCGAGACTGACCCAGATCCAGTCGTTGACACGCCAGGACCGCTTGAGGAAACCGGAGAACCGGCTCAGCGACGCCCCGCCCGCCTTGTCGTCGGGGGTGCGGCTGTAGTCGGCGAACGCGTTGCGGGTGCGCAGGCTGACCTGCACCAGCTCCACCGCCTGGTCGAGCCCGCTGATCGAGTCGTCGGCCAGGCACGTCGTGGCCACCTCCAGCGCGAGCAGCCGGGACAGCCACACGTCGTCCCCGACCAGCCCCACCTCGGACTCGCCCGCGGTCATCGGCTCGGTCAGCAGCAGGCACCACGGCTCCAGCCCGACCATCGACCGCCGCTCCGGGCTCAGCCCGGTGATGATCGCGTGCGCGTGCCCGAGCACCTCGGCGACCAGCGCCACCTGCGCCCGCACCCGCTGCCCGAGCTCCTCGTCGGAGTCCGCGCCCATCCGCTCGGTGAAGTTCTGCAGCCGCTCCCGCCAGTACACCTGGTTCAGCTCGACCGGCCGGTCCTCGGGCAGCTCCAGCCAGGCGCGCACCCGCGCCTCCACGCCCGCCCGCACCTGCTCCGAGTCCAGCTCCTCGTGCAGCCTGCGCAGCTCGGCCCGCACCCGGTGCAGCACCGTCCGGTCGCCGGTGATCCGCGCGCAGTCCTCGAGGCCCGGCCCCTCGGCGGGCACCACCCACACCAGCCGCTTGAGCAGGTCCATCGCCGCGGTGACCAGCCGCTCGGCCATCGAGATGCCCCACGGCCAGCCGGTGACCGGCGCGGCCACCGGCAGCGGCGGCACCGGCACGTACGGCAGGCTGCCGTGCTCGCGCAGCCAGGTGCGCTGCGCGACCTCGGCGGCGGCCCGCACCCGCTCGAACGTCCAGCCCGCCGCGTTCGAGCCGGGCTTGTCCAGCTCGCGGGTGGCCAGGTCGCGGGCGGCGAGCCGGATGCGCACGTCCTCGTAGTGCCCGCGCAGGGTCCTGGTCAGCTCGTACAGGCTGCGGGTGATCGGCGCGTCCTCGCGGTGCAGCCGGGACAGCAGCGCGCTGCGCCCGCCGCGCCTGCTCGCGGCCCGCCGGTTGTGCTCCT
>NZ_JBQGCX010001107.1:0-3989 GCF_052038725.1 Actinosynnema sp. | reverse complement strand
GTTCGTCAGCGCCGATCAGGTCCGCGACTGGTGCGGCGCACCGGGCACCAGGGTCATCGTGAAGCCGGTCATCGACCTCGCCGGGCACGTCGCGGTCGATGCCTACGAGATCCCCGACCGCATCGCCGACCGCGTCCGCCTCAAGCACGCCACGTGCGTCTTCCCGTACTGCACCCGCCCGTCGCGGGCCTGCGACCTCGACCACCGCGAACCCTGGACCCCGGTGGTTGAGCCTGCCGAAACCACACCGGGGCCAGACGGATCGCTGATCTGGACCAGCCCCCACGGCCACCGCTACCGCGTCGACCCCGACGGCACCACCACACCGCTGGACTGACCCCTGCGCAGAGGCGCTCGATCCAGCCCCGAGAACGCGGAAGCCCCCGCCGGGATCGACCCCGGCGGGGGCTTCTACGTCGAACGACTGGCGGAGGCGGCGGGATTTGAACCCGCGAGAGGGGGTAACCCTCAACCCGCTTAGCAGGCGGGCGCCATAGACCGGACTAGGCGACGCCTCCCGACAGCCCCGACAGGCTACTAGGCCCGGATCGCAGGTGACGAATCAGGTGCCCGTCGAGGCCTGCTCAGGTCAGCGGACGGTAGCCGCGTCCCTTGCTGAGGCGCTCCTGCAGCACGCGCACGAACTCCTCGCGATCGATGGCCAGCACGCCCACCGGGATCGTGGTGGAGCGTCCGTCCTTGAGTCGCAGCACCACGCAGGGAGCACCGCCGACGTGCGTGGTCACGGCATCCTCGACGTCCGCCCAACGGGCCCGCGACAGCCCCACGCCGCGCACGAGGCGCACGCGGTAGCCCTGCTCGGTCAACCGCACCACCGAGGTGCGCACGAGCAGCAGTCCGACCAGTCCCAGCAGGGCCAGCAGCACCGCACCGGCCACCAGCACCGCGCCCACCGACGCATCGCGCCAGACCACGATCGCCGTCGCCAGCACCAGGCCCGCGCCGAGCGCCACCAGCAGCACGCCGACCACGCGGACGGCGACCGACGGGGCCAGGCGGATGTCGCGATTGCTCACCCGGCCATTCTCGCCCACGCCGCACCGCCCCGCGGAACCGCCCGCCGTCCCGCCCGGCAGCACGGTTCGCGTGTGACCGCCCTCACAGCGCGGTACGGTGGGCTCTGCGCCGGGCTGGCCTGCGCGACGGACCTTCCCCCAGGAGGTGGAGATGCCCTCGGCTCCCGCACCCGCCCTGCAGGCGCTGCACCTCGCGCTCGACGCGCTGCCCCCGCCCGCCGCCCGCCAGGGCGCCGCCCTCGGCAACTGGCGCTGGACCGTGCGCCAGCGGCTGGCCGCCGTCCGCGAGCTGCTCATCAGCGGCCTGCCGCCCGTCGTGATCGAGTCGCCCGACTCCGTCGAGGGCGACCGCGTCGTGCTCCTGCGCCAGCGCAACACGCTGCTCGAGCGGCTCCACGCGCTCGACCCGCAGATCCTGCAGAGCCCGCACCCCGACGTCGTCCGGCGCGACCTGATGCGCCTGCTCATCGACGTCGACGGCTACGCCCGGCGCCTCGAGTCGGTGCGGCGTCCGACGCCCACCGGCACCTGAAACCCCGGGGCGCCCCGGCCCCGCGAGCCCCTAGACTGCTGCGCGGCGCGGACGGCGACCCACGGGTCGCGTGCGCGACCGGGAGGGGTGCCGGAGTGGCCGATCGGAACCGCCTTGAAAGCGGTCGCTGGCAGTGATGTCAGCCGCGGGTTCGAATCCCGCCCCCTCTGCCGCGCGGTCGTCGACCCTCAGGCGGGGTCGAGCAGCACCAGCACGTCGCCCTCCTGGATGACGTCGCCGGGCGAGACCTTGATCTCGCGCACGGTGCCCGCCCGCTCGGGGTGCACCGGGATCTCCATCTTCATCGACTCCAGCAGCAGCACGGTGCTGGCGGGCGTCACCTTCTCGCCCACCTCGCAGGTCACCGACATCACGTTGGCCACCATCTCCGCGACCACCTCGACCACCACGTTGCGCGCCATGCCCGCGAACCTAGTCGTTACCCGCGCGTACCCGGGGATCCGCCGGCCCCGCCGGGTCGGGCGCCGGTCACATCAGCGGTCGGGAGCGCGCGGGCTCGGGCCGCACCGCCGAGCGCCGCTCGGCACGCCGTCCGCGGGCGCCCTTCGAGCCGGTGAGCGCCAGATCGATCCGGATCAGCACGTAGGCGATCAGCAGCCCCACCACGATCGAGTAGAGGAGGCCCAGGCCCGCCTGGCTGAGCGTCGCGGCCGGGTCCATCAGGCTGTTGCCCACCGGCGCGGTGGCCGCGACCCCGAACCCGCACACCCACCAGCCCTGGCGCCGCCGCGCCCGCAGGTAGACGCCCCAGGCCAGCGCCGGCACGCCCACGTGGGCCTGCGTCGGGCGGGGCACCGCGCCGAGCGTGGCGCTGAGCCAGTCGGCCACGTCGTCGACGGCCGCGCTGATCTCGCTGGTGCCGAGGCTGCGCAGCGCCTCGCCGTAGGCGAGCACCACGCCCACGACGAGCGTGCTCACCACGACCACGCCGACGCCGCGGCGTCCGAGGCCGTGCAGGCCCGCGCCGAGCCGGTAGACCAGCGTGAGCACCACCACGAACGACAGCGCGAGCGTGACGTACTCGAAGCGCCACAGCGACACCGTGGGCGCGTAGCCCACGGCGGCCACCGCACCGAGGACGGCGACGCCCATCGCCAGGACCACCTCGCGGGCGCTCTCGACGAAGCGCCGCGCCGGCTGGGTGGCCATCACCCCGAGCACCGCGCCGACCGTGCAGGTCAGCACCGCGGCCCCGGCGCGCAGATGCTCGCTGTCGGTCACCACGGCCGTGACGCCCAGCGCGGCCGCGAGCATGCTGAACACCAGCTGCCGCCCGCCGGTGCGCGCCACCAGGCCCCACGTGTAGGCGCTGGTCACGGCGACCGCCCCGAGGCCGGTCAGCGCGCGGGGCGCATCGAGCAGCTCGCCGGCGACGACCACGGCGACGCCCACGAGCAGCAGCAGCCACCACACGCCCAGCTGGAGGCGGCTGCGCGCGCTCGCCGAGCGCAGCTGCGCGTCGTCGGCCGAGCGCGGCGCGGCCGCCCGGCGCACCCCGGGAGGGCGCTGCGGAGACGGATGCTGGCTGGTCGACACGGCCGCCAAGGCTACAGGCGGCGGTTCGCCAGCGACGGGTTCGTCTCCCGCGCGCGCTGCAGCTCCGCCGCGCTCACGCGGGCCCGCACCACCTCGCCGTCCGCGTCGCCGGCCTCGGCGAGCACCGCGCCCATCGGGTCGACCACCTGCGAGAGGCCCGTGTAGCGCGGAGCCGGCTGCGCGCACGCGGCGACGTAGACCGTGTTCTCGATCGCCCGGGCGCGCACGAGCGTGCGCCAGTGCTCCGCCTTGCCCTCACCGGCCACCCACGCCGCCGGCAGCACGAGCACGTCGGCGCCGTGGTCGACCGCGAGCGTCCGCGCCAGCTCGGGGAAGCGCAGGTCGTAGCAGGTCATCAGGCCGAGCCTCAGGCCACCGACCTCCACCGTCGCGGGGGTCGCCTCGCCGGCGCTGAGCCGGTCGGACTCGCGGTAGCCGAACGAGTCGTAGAGGTGGATCTTGCGATAGGACGCCGCGACCCCCGGCCCCCGCACCAGCAGGGTGTTCCAGGGCCGCGCGGGGTCGTCGGAGCGCTCGAACATGCCCGCCTCCACGGTCACGTCGTGGCGCAGGGCCGCGGTCTCCACCGCCGTCGCGAACGGCCCGTCGAGGGTCTCGGCGAACGCCGAGACGTCGGAGCCGGCGCGGCCGAAGTCGCGGGCGAAGACCTCCGGCAGCACGACCAGGTCGGCCTCGGGGCCCTCGCGGTCGACCAGCTCGACCAGGCGCTCGCGGTTCTCCTCCGGGCGCAGGCCCGACGCCGCCTGCAGCAGCGTCACCCGCAGCCCGGCCCCGACGTCCGACCCGACGTCCGACCCGGCGTCCGACCCGGCGTCCGACCCGGCGTCCGACCCGGCGTCCGA
>NZ_JBQGCX010001106.1:0-2153 GCF_052038725.1 Actinosynnema sp. | reverse complement strand
GCACCGCCCGGTCGACCGGGTGACGCGGGTCCACGGCGGGCGCGTCCGCGCCGCCCGTGGCGCGTCAGGAGGGGGACCGATGTCCAGACGGGGTGTCCGCGCGGCGCTGGGGGCCGTGCTGGCTTCCGCCGCGCTGCTGGGTGCCGTCGCGGCGCCCGCGCAGGCCGCGCCGGGCGAGCTGGAGCAGTGGCGGGTCCGGCAGGAGATCGTCGACAAGGCGATGGCCGAGGTCGGGCAGCGCGAGAGCGGGCCCGAGCTGTACCCCGAGCGCTACCAGCAGGTCGACTCCGCCGTCATGCGCCCCGCGCAGTGGTGCGGGGTGTTCGTGAACTGGGCGTGGACCGTCGGCGGCGTGGAGGACCGGCCGTCCATGCGGCCCGCGCCCGGCGCGTCCGGCCTCGACCAGGGGCACTGGGCGACCTACTGGCAGAAGTGGGCTCGGGAGAACGGCAAGTGGCGCGACATCTCCGAGCGCAACGTGGAGATGGGCGACGTCGTCGTGTTCGGCCAGTACCCGTCGATGTTCGCGCACGTCGGGCTGGTCGTGGAGGTCAGGTACGACGACAGCGGCCTCAAGGCCACGCACGTGCGCACCGTCGAGGGCAACTACGGCGACCGGGTGGCCTACACCCGGTGGCGCAAGATCGACGGGTTGAGCGCGGGCTTCGGCCGACCGGCCAGCGGGTTCGTCTCGCCGTTCTAGTCCGACCGCGACGGGCTCCCTCCGGAAGCCGGGGGGAGCCCGTCGCGCGTCAGTCGACGGGCAGCTCGCGGCCGAGCACCGCGAAGGGGCGCGGGTCGCCGGTGAACTGGTAGTGCCGCAGCACGTCCACGAAGCCCACCCGCCGGTACAGCTTCCACGCCCGGCTCGTGCCCTCCGGCGTCGACAGCAGCACGCGCGGGCTCGACACGCCCGCCAGCAGCTCCCGCAGCAGCGCCTCGCCGATCCCGGCGCCCTGCGCGCTCGGCAGCACGTGCAGCTCGGTCAGCTCGAAGTAGTCGCTCATCCACTCCTGCGCCGCGGCCGGGCCGGACACCAGGGTCAGCCCGTGCCGCACCTGCTCGTGCCACCACTGGCCGGACGCCCCGTGGTAGCCGTAGCCGAGGCCGACCAGCTCGTCGTCCTCGCCGAGCGCCAGCACGCACCGCCAGCCCTCGCGGGTCATGTGCGCCATCCACATCGGGGCGCGCTGCTCGGCGGTGCCCCTCGGGTAGCGCATGGCGTTCACGTACAGCGCCAGCGCCTCGGGCAGCCGCGCGGTCAGCTCGGCGGGGGAGGCCTCGACCAGCTTGCGCGCGGGCGGGAGCGCGGTCACCGGACCACCTCGACGGGGGCGCCGCCGGTCAGCTCGACCAGGGCCTCGAACGTCGTGGGGAAGACCGCGTGCGGGTGCCCCGCCGCCGCCCACACCTGTTCGTGCTCCCGCAGCGCCACGTCCACGAGGGTCCGCAGCGGCGCCGGGTGCCCGACGGGCGCGACCCCGCCGATGACCTGGCCGGTGTGCTCGCGGACGAACGCCGGGGTGGCCCGCTCGACCGAGTCCGCGCCGACCAGCTCCGCCAGCAGCGCGGTGTCGGCGCGGTGCGCGCCCGAGGTCAGCGCGAGCAGCGGGGTGGCGACGCCGTCGGTGACGGCGGCGAAGACCAGGCTGTTCGCGATCGCGCCGACCGGGACGCCGACCGCCTCGGCGGCCTCGGCGGCGGTGCGGACCGCGTCCGCGAGCACGCGGATGCCCCGCGAGGAATCGGAGTGGCCGGACTCGTCCAGCACTGCGGCGACCTTGGCGATGCCGGGGTGGTCGTGGGGTGCGCTCACCTGTTCATGAGACCACGTCCGGCCGGGTTGTTGAGTGCCGGGCCGACGCGCTACGCTGATCACGTTCGAACACCTGTTCGAGCGATGCCCTGGCGTGGGGCGGGGGAAGCGCCCCACGCCAGGCGCCGCGCAGCAGCACAAACCCCCAACCGCTGCACCGCGCCCCTCACCGCAACCCGATGCACTTGGTCTCTTCCTCGATTCCGCTACCCGGATCCTGGCCCCGGATCCCCGATTTCCGATCCCCGTTCTCCGGCCCCAGCCCTGGCCCCGGCTCCCGAACCACGGCCCCGCCCCAAGTCCCGGCCCTGCCTCGAATCCCAACCCCCGCTCTGCT
>NZ_JBQGCX010001105.1:0-3491 GCF_052038725.1 Actinosynnema sp. | reverse complement strand
CGAGACCACGAAATGGCGCACTGCGACCCCACACTGCGACTCGCCAGGTTCGCTCTTCGCTCTTGGCTCACACCCCTCGCCGTCCGGGCCGAACCGCGCGCACAGCGCCCGCACGTCGGCCCGGTCGTCCGCGTCCCCGGTGTACTCGTCGTGGAACCGCACCGCCCACTCCGCCGACACGCACTCCACCTCGCGCCCGCCGATCACCCCGCGCCCCTCCACCACCACGTCCAGGTCCCCGTGCCGCCGGGTCCGCTCGCCGAGCAGCGCGTCCACGCCCCACCCGCCGTCGATCCACAGCCGCGCGCCCGCAGCCTCCGCCAGGTCCAGCACGGCCAGCACGTCGGCCACCCAGGTCACCGTCCCCCTCGGGCGTGCTCGTCACCACCCCGACACCCTCGCACGGCGAAGGCCCCACCCGCACCGGATGGGGCCTTCGCCGAAAAACCGTCAGTCGACCGGACCCCGAGGCGCGGGCGCCACGACCACCGGAGCGGACGCCGAAACCTTGCCCTCCTCGACCAGCACCAGCATCGACTGACCGCGCGCCCTGCGGGACAGGACCTCCGACGCGCACCCGCGCACGCTGTGCCGCACGACCTCCGGCACCACGTCGCGGCCGTCGCAGACCTGCCGCAGCAGGTTCTCCACCAGGGCGACCGAGCGGGCGCGGGAGGCGCGCTCGCCCTCGTCGCACAGCTCCCAGGCGTTCACGACGTGCAGCGGCCTGCCCTGCGCCACCGCCTCGTCCATCGCCCAGGCCAGCGCCTTCCGGCACCGCTCCGACCCGTCGACCCCGACCACGATCGCCCCGATGTTCACGCCCCGGCCCTCCGCAACGCTCGCAGGTACGGGTCGACCGGGGCGACGGGTTCCAAGCGGACCCGCGCGTCCACGGCGATGACCCGCTCCCCCTTGACGACCAAGGGGTTGAGGTCAAGCTCGGCGATCTCCGGCACCATCTCCGCCAGCCGCGACACGCGCAGCAGCACGTCGTGCACCGGCTCCTCCGGGTGCTGCTCGAACACCTTGGCGGAGGCGCGGAAGCCGCGCAAGAGGTCGTCCACGTCCGCCGAGGTCAGGGGCGCGAGCGCGGCGGCCCGGTCGTCCAGCAGGTCGGTGTCCACGCCGCCGAGGCCGGTCACCACGAGCGGCCCGAAGCGCTGGTCGCTCACCACGCCCACGAGCAGTTCCCGGCCGCTCTCGGCCATCGGCTGGACGAACACGCCCTCCAGCCGGTCGCCGAAGCGCTCCTGCATCCCGGTGAACTCCTCGGCGACCCGCTCGGGGGTGCCCAGGTTCAGCTTGACGCCGCCCGCCTTGCTCTTGTGCAGCACGCCGCGCGCCACCGCCTTCATGGCGATCGGCTGCCCGAACGACTTCTGCGCCGCGACCGCGCCCTCCACGTCGGAGGCCAGCACGCCGCCCAGGATCGGCAGGCCGAACGCGCTCAGCAGCCGCACCACCTGGTCGGGCTCCAGCCAGCCGCCCTCGGGCTCGACCGCGAAGTGCTCGGCCACGACCTTGCGGGCCAGCGGCACGTCGATGCCGGGCAGGTCGACCGCGGCGGGCGCGGGCCTGCGCAGCCACTCGGCGCGCTGCACCAGCGCGGCCAGCGACTCGGCGGCGCGCACCGGGTCGGCGTAGGAGGCGATGCCGTTCTCCAGGATCGCGACCGAGCCGAGCTGGTCGGCGGCGACCGCGAGCACCGGCTTGGAGCTGGTGCGGATGCCCTCGGCCGGGTTGCCCAGCGCGGTGGGCACGGTGACCGCGATGACCGCGTCCACGGCCGGGTCGGCGGCCACGACGTCCACGCACTGCGCGAACACGTCGGCGTCGAGCACGGCGGTGGTGTCGACCGGGTTGGTCGTGCTGGCCACCGAGGGCAGCAGCGCGGCGAGCTTCGCCGTGGTGTCCTCGGACAGGTCGGCGACGGTCAGCCCGTTGTGCGAGCAGGCGTCGGCGGCGAGCACGCCGAGACCACCGGCGTTGCTGACCACCGCGACCGAGCGGCCCTGCGGCAGCGCGGTGTTCTCCAGCGCCGCCAGCACCTCCACCAGCTCGGCGATGCCGTCGACCACGATCACGCCCGCCTGCCGGAACAGGGCCTCCTGGGTGACCGCCGGGGTCGCGGTGGACGCGGTGTGCGACGCCGCCGCCCGCTGACCGGCCTCGCTGGTGGCGGAGCGGATCGCCAGCACCGGCTTGCGCCTGGCGACCCTGCGGGCCAGCCGGGAGAACTTGCGCGGGTTGCCGAACGACTCCAGGTACAGCACCACCGAGGTGGTGCGCTCGTCGCGCTCCCACCACAGCAGCAGGTCGTTGCCGCTCACGTCGTACTTGTCGCCGGTGGAGACCACGTCGGTGGTGCCCATGCCGAGCGCGCTCAGCTGCTCCAGCACCGCGATGGCCACGCCGCCGGACTGGGTCACCAGGCCGATGCCGCCGCCGCCCGAGCCCTTGCGGGTGAACGTGGCGTCCATCCGCACCTCGGGGTCGGTGGAGGCGACGCCGATGCAGTTCGGGCCGACCATGCGCATCCCGTGCTTGTGCACGGACGCCAGCAGCGGCTTCGGGTCGACGCCGGAGGTGACGACCACCATGGCCTTGACTCCGCGCTTGCCGCAGTCCTCGGCCACGGCGGGCACCGCCGCGGCGGGCACGCAGATCACGGCCAGGTCGGGGGCGACGGGCAGCTCGGCCACCGACGGGTAGCAGGTGACGCCGAGCAGCTCGTCGGCCTTGGGGTTGACCGCGTGCAGCTCGCCCGCGAACTCGCCCTTGACCAGGTTCGCCAGCACCGCGTGCCCGACCGAGGTGGCGTTGCGGCCCGCGCCGATGACGACGATCGAGGTCGGCTTGAGCACCGCCCGCAGGCTCGCCACGCCGGAGGTCAGCTCGCGGTTGGCGACCGCGTCCAGGTAGTCCTCGCCCGCGTCGAGGCCGAGGTCGACGCGCACCACCTCGGTGTCCGGGGTGGCGGTCATGACCAGGCCCAGCTCGCTGAACAGCCCGAGCATCCTCGGGTTGTCGCTGAGCAGGTCGGCGGTGAACCGGCGCACGCCCCGGCCCCGCGCGAGCGAGACCAGGTGCTCCAGCAGGAGCGTCCCGACGCCTCGGGACTGGCTCGCCGAGGTGACGACCAGCACCACGTTGGCGGTGGTCTCGTCCTCGGCGGAGGGCGCGTAGGCGCCCGCGCCGATGAGCTCGTCGTCGGAGAACGCGCAGAGCACGACGTCGTTCTCGGCGAGGGGGTAGCGGTCGGGCAGTTCTCGGCGGAGCTCGCGCAGTGCGTCGGCGTCCTCGGGGCTCGCCTCGCGCAGCGCGATGACGGTGCCGTCGGAGAGCAGGGCGCGGGTCTCGATGTGCGTGGTCACAGCAGCGGTCCAGGTGTGATGACGGGACGGGGTTCTTCGACGCTCTCGGGCTGTGGGGCCCTGAGCACCACCACGGGGCACGCCGCGTGGTGGACGCAGTACGAGCTGACCGAT
>NZ_JBQGCX010001104.1:0-4092 GCF_052038725.1 Actinosynnema sp. | reverse complement strand
GGCATCCAGGTGATCCCGAAGGTCGCCGAGACCGCCGAGCAGCTGTACGTCTTCCAGCGCACCCCGTCGTCGGTCGACGTCCGCGGCAACCGCCCCACCGACCAGGCGGTGCTCGACTCGGTGCGGCCCGGCTGGCAGCGGGAACGGATGGAGAACTTCCTCAACCTGGTCACCGGCGGGCACGTCGACACCGACATGATCGCCGACGGCTGGACCGGCACCGCCCAGCTCCAGCGGCAGATCATCCCCGGCGCCACGCCCGCCGACCTCTCCCCGGACGAGCTCGCCCGCGTCGAGGAGCTCGCCGACTTCGCCAAGATGAACGAGCTGCGCGCCCGCGTGGACGAGATCGTCGAGGACCCGGCGGTCGCCGAGCTGCTCAAGCCCTGGTACCGCTACATGTGCAAGCGCCCCACCTTCAGTGACCTCTACCTGGAGGCGTTCAACCGCCCCAACGTCACCCTGGTCGACACCGCCGACCACGGCGGCGTGGAGCGGTTCACCGAGACCGGTGTCGTGGTCGGCGGCACCGAGTACGAGGTCGACTGCGTCATCTTCGCCACCGGCTTCGAGGTCGGCGTCTCCGGCGTCGTCTCCGGCACCATGCCGGTGCACGGGCGCGGCGGCAGGACCCTGCTGGAGTCCTGGGCTCGCGGTCCCCGCACGCTGCACGGCTTCTACAGCAACGGCTTCCCGAACCTGTTCCACCTCGGCCCGCTGCAGAACGCCTCGTCGGTGAACTTCACCCACATCCTCGACGAGCAGGCCACGCACATCGCCGCCGTGCTGGAGCGGGCCCGCGAGCGCGGCGCCGTCCGCGTCGAGCCCAGCGCCGAGGCCGAGGAGGCCTGGCAGCAGGTGCTGCGCGAGTCCACTGTGGACCGCTTCGACTTCCAGGCCGAGTGCACCCCCGGCTACTACAACAACGAGGGCAAGCCCCGCCCCGGCGGCCTGTCCTACGGCGAGGGCCCGGTCGTGTTCCACGAGCTGCTGCGCCGCTGGCGCGCCGACGGCGGCATGGACGACGTGCTGGTCGACGCCCGGTGACCGGGCGCTGGCACTCCCGCCGCCTGACCGGCCCGTCCCCGCTGCGCGGCTCCAACGGCGTCGCGCTCGGCCCGGACGGCAGGCTGCACGTCGCGCAGTTCCTGGCCGGTCGGATCAGCGCCGTCGACCTGGCCACCGGCGACGTCGAGGTCGTCGTCCCGCCCGGCGGCCCGATCCAGTCGCCGGACGACCTGGCGTTCGCGCCCGACGGCTCGATGGTCGTCACGGACCTGGTGCCCGGCAAGGTGTGGCGGCGCGCGCCGGACGGGCAGTACGAGCTGCTCTCCGCCGAGGTCGTGCTGCCCAACGGCATCGCGTTCGCCGGGAACCGCCTGTACGTCCACGAGATGCGCCCGAACGGCAGGCTGCTGGAGCTGACCGCCGACGGTCCGGTGGAGCTCACCGGCGACCTCGCCATGGGCAACGCCATGCAGCTCGGCCCGGACGGCCTGCTCTACTACCCGCACATGATCACCGGCCGCGTCTACCGGGTCGGCGTCGACGGCGGTGAGCCGGAACTGGTGGCCGACAACGTGTTCGAGCCGGTAGCGGTCCGCTTCGACCTCGGCGGCGCGCTGCTCGTGCTCTCCCGCGCCGCGACCGGCGTGGTCACCAGGATCGACCTGTTCGGCACCGGTGACCGGAGCACGATCACCAGCGGCGTGGTCGGCCTGGACAACGCGGCGTTCGACGCGGAGAACCGGATGTTCGTCTCCAGCTACGCCAGCGGCGGTGTGCTGGAGCTGCACCCGGACGGCCGCACCAGGGAGGTGGTGCGGCGCGGGTTGGACGGTCCGTTCGGCGTCACCGTCGACCTCGGCGGTGTCGTGCGCGCGGCCGACCACTACGGCACCGCGACCCTCGGCCCGGACGGCGTCGACCGCGAGCTGCGCACGTTCACCCACGGCATCGCCGCGCACGAAGGCCTGCTGCACCTGACCTCGCAGTACGGCCAGGTCCGCACGCACGACCCGCGCACCGGCGAAACCCGTGACCGGGCAAGGGGAGTGGACCGCCCGCTCGGCGTCGCGGTCCGCGCGGACGGCTCGCTCGTCGTCGCCGAGTCCGGCGCTGGGCGGGTGCTGCTGATCTCGCCCGAGGACGAGGTGACCGTGCTCGCGGACGGCCTGACCCGCCCGGTGGACGTGGCGCTGGACGACGAGGGCCGTTGCCACGTCAGCGATCCCGGCCAGGGCGCGGTGCTCCGCCTGGACGGCGCGACCCCGACGCCCCTGCTCGCGGGACTCGTCGAACCGCAGGGCATCGCCGTGCTGGGCGGGGAGCTGTTCGTCGTCGAGGTCGGCACGCGCTCGCTGCGCTCGATCCCGCTCGACGGCGGCGACCCGCGCGTGGAGCTGGCGGACCTCCCGGTGGGCGGCCCGGACCGCCCCACCCCGGCCCTGTTCGCGGCCGGACTCCCCGGCGTGGCCCCGAGCTTCGCCGGACTGGCCGCCCACGACGGCGCCCTCTACCTGTCCGCCGACGCGGAGGGCAGCGTCCTGCTGCTCACCGAGGAGCCGGGCCGGTGACCGAGGGCAGGTCCCAGGTCCTGAAGGCGCTCAGCGGCCTGCTGGTGGCCCTGTTCACCGCCACGCTCAGCAGCACCGTCGTGTCCACCGCGCTGCCCAGGATGATCAGCGACCTGGGCGGCTCGCAGGCGCAGTACACCTGGGTGGTCACCGCGACCCTGCTGACCGCCACCGCCACCACCCCGATCTGGGGCAAGCTGGCCGACCTGTTCAGCAAGAAGACGCTGGTGCAGGTGGCGATCGGTGTGTTCGTCGCCGGTTCGCTCGCCAGCGGCCTCAGCCAGGACGCCGGTCAGCTCATCGCCGCCCGCGCGCTCCAGGGCGCCGGGGTCGGCGGGTTGCAGACGCTGGTGCAGATCGCGATCGCCGCGATGATCCCGCCGCGCGAGCGCGGCAGGTACAGCGGCTACCTCAGCAGCGTCACGGCGGTGTCCACGATCGGCGGTCCGCTGCTGGGCGGTCTGGTCGTGGACACGCCGTGGCTGGGCTGGCGCTGGTGCTTCTTCATCGGCGTCCCGGTCGCGCTCGCCGCGCTGGTCCTGTTGCAGGTCACGCTGAACTTGCCGGTGGTGCGGCGGGAGCGGGTGCGCGTCGACTACGCGGGCGCCGCGCTGATCACGGCGGGCGTGTGCCTGCTGCTGGTGTGGGTCTCGTTCGTGGGCGACGCGTTCACGTGGTCGTCCTGGCCGAGCCTGGCCATGGCGGGCGGTTCGGTGCTGCTGCTCGGCGCGGCGGTGCGGGTGGAGACCAAGGTCCCGGAACCCGTTGTGCCGCTGGACATCGTGCGCCAACGGCCGACCGCGCTGGCCATCCTGGGCAGTCTGGCGGCGGGCACCGCGATGTACGGCGCGGCGGTGTTCCTGAGCCAGTACTTCCAGATCAGCCGGGGCCACACGCCCACCGAGGCCGGGTTGCTGACCATCCCCATGATGGCGGGCATCCTGGTGGCGTCGACGGTGGTGGGCAGGCTCGTGACCCGCACCGGCAAGCTCAAGCCGTACCTGGTGGCGGGCTCGATCTCGCTCACGGCGGGTTTCGCGATCCTCGGCTTCCTGGACCGCGAGACCCCGCTGGTGGTGCTGTCGGTGGCGATGGCGCTGGTCGGCGCGGGGATCGGCATGACGATGCAGAACTTCGTCCTGGTGGTCCAAAACGCGGTGCCGCTGAAGGACATCGGCGCCGCCAGCTCCGCGGTCTCGTTCTTCCGCTCGCTCGGCGGGACGATCGGCGTGGCCGTCCTGGGCGCCGTCCTGGCCCGCGACGTCGCGGCGAACCCAGGAGACGTGCCGACGGCGTACGGCGAGGCGACGGCGCAGGTCTTCCTGATCTCGGCGGCGATCGCGGCGGTGGGCGTGCTGGCGGCGGTGCTGCTCAAGCCGGTGGTGCTGCGGACGAGCCTGGACGTGGTGAAGGAGGTCGAGAAGGCGTAGCGCGGGCGGTGGACGGCGGGCCCCGGCGTCCCCCGCACCCACGTGGCGCAACCACAAGACCCACCCCGGCGCGCGTCATGCGTGAG
>NZ_JBQGCX010001103.1:0-2584 GCF_052038725.1 Actinosynnema sp. | reverse complement strand
CCGCGCCGCCGCCTGGGGGGCGTGGGCGACCGCCCGCGCAGGGGGCTGCTCACCGAGTTCTGGGGCGTGTGTGTGCGGGCCCCGGGGGGGGGGCGGGCGTCCGCGCCCGGCCCCGCCTCACCGTTCTGTCGGGTCCCTCCGGCGTCGGCAAGTCCAGCGTGCTGGCCGAGCTGCGCGGCAGGGACCCCGAGCTGCACTCCAGCGTCTCGGTGACCACCAGGAAGCCGAGGCCGGGCGAGCTGGACGGCGTCCACTACCACTTCGTGGACGGCGCCGAGTTCGACCGCATGGTCGACGCGGGCGAGCTGCTGGAGCACGCCGAGTTCGCGGGCAACCGCTACGGCACCCCCAGGGCGCCGGTGGAGGCCGCGCTGGCGTCGGGCCTGCCCTCCCTGCTGGAGATCGAGCTGCAGGGCGCCAGGCAGGTCAGGGCCGCCATGCCCGAGGCGCGGCTGGTCATGCTGGCCCCGCCCTCCTGGGAGGACCTCGTCGCCCGGCTCACCGGCCGCGGCACCGAGGACCCCGCCGTCGTCGAGCGCAGGCTCGCGATCGCCAGGCAGGAGCTGGCGGCCGAACCCGAGTTCGATGAGGTCGTCGTCAACGACGACGTGCGTTCGGCGGCGACGAAGTTGCTAGACTTGGTGGTCGGCCCGCTGCCCGGCGCCTGAGCGCACCGGGTCCGCACAGCAGGAGCCGCCCCGCAGAGCCCCGCAGGTCGGGGCCCGGACGGGCGGGCGCCGCGAGGCGCGGGACGACCGAGGCTTGAACGAACACCGACCGCAGGAGCGTTGACGAGTGACCACGCACACCGAGCTGGGCCCCCTGTCCGGGTCGCCGGAGGGCATCACCAACCCGCCGATCGACGACCTGCTGGAGCAGGTCAGCTCGAAGTACGCGCTGGTGATCTACGCGGCCAAGCGGGCGCGCCAGATCAACGACTACTACGCCCAGCTCGGCGAGGGCCTGCTGGAGTACGTCGGCCCGCTGGTCGAGCCCGGCCCGCGCGAGAAGCCGCTCTCCATCGCGCTCCGGGAGATCCACGCCGGCCTCCTCGAGCACACCGAGGGCGAGTGACCGAGCACCTGCCCGGTGCCCCCGCCAGACCCCGCGTCGTGCTCGGGGTGGGCGGGGGCATCGCCGCGTTCAAGGCCTGCGAGGTCCTGCGCGGCCTGACCGAGACGGGCCACGACGTCCGCGTCGTGCCCACCGAGGAGGCGCTGCGGTTCGTCGGCGCCGCCACCTTCGAGGCGCTGTCGGGGCAGCCGGTCCGAACCGGCGTGTTCACGGACGTGCCCGAGGTGCCGCACGTGCGGCTCGGCCAGGAGGCCGACCTCGTGGTCGTCGCCCCCACCACGGCCAACCTGCTGGCCAAGGCCGCCCACGGGCTGGCCGACGACCTGCTGACCAACACCCTGCTGACCGCGCGCTGCCCGGTCCTGCTGGTCCCGGCGATGCACACCGAGATGTGGGAGCACCCGGCGACGCGGGACAACGTGGCGCTGCTGCGCTCGCGGGGCGTCATCGTGGCCGAGCCCGCCAGCGGCAGGCTCACCGGCAAGGACACCGGCAAGGGCAGGCTGCCCGAGGCCGTCGAGATCGTGGAGCTGGCCCGGTTGCTGCTGGCGCGCGGCGACGCGCTGCCGCGCGACCTGGAGGGCCTGCGCGTCGTCGTCTCGGCGGGCGGGACCCGCGAGCCGCTCGACCCGGTCCGCTTCCTGGGCAACCGCTCGTCCGGCAGGCAGGGCTACGCCATCGCCCGCGTCGCCGCCCAGCGCGGCGCCGAGGTGGTCCTGGTGGCCGCGCACACCGCCGACCTGGTCCAGCCGGCGGGCGTGGAGCTGGTGCGGGTGGGCACGGCCCTTCAGCTGCGGGACGCGATGCACGCCTGTGCCGAGCGGGCCGACGTGCTGGTGATGTCCGCCGCCGTCGCCGACTTCCGACCGGTCGACCTGGTCGAGCACAAGATCAAGAAGGGCGACCTCGACCCGGACCCGGTGCGGCTGACCCGCAACCCGGACGTCCTGGCCGAGCTGGTCGCCGCGCGCCGCCCCGGCCAGTCCGTGGTCGGCTTCGCCGCCGAGACCGGGGACGCGGGCGCGAGCGTGCTCGACCACGGTCGGGCGAAGCTCAGGCGCAAGGGGTGCGACCTCCTCGTCGTCAACGACGTCGGTTCGGGGGGCGCCTTCGAGGGGGAGGACAACCAGGGCTGGTTGCTCTCCTCGGACGGGACCGAGCGGCCCATCCCGCACGGCTCGAAGGCCCAGTTGGCGTCCATCCTGTGGGACGCGGTGGTCGCGGGCCGGTCGTCCTCAGAGGTTCCCGAGCCCGGCCGTCAGTAAGCTCGGAGCGTTCACGAGGCGGTGCGGAGCGTCGCCGGGACGGTCAGGTAGCCAATCGTTGATCTCTGTAGTGGGGAGTGCCGTGAGCCAGCACAGCAGCAGGCTGTTCACCAGCGAGTCGGTGACCGAGGGGCATCCGGACAAGATCTGCGACGCGATCAGCGACTCGATCCTGGACGCGCTGCTGGCCAAGGACCCCACCTCGCGGGTGGCGGTGGAGACGCTGGTGACCACCGGTCAGGTGC
>NZ_JBQGCX010001102.1:0-1713 GCF_052038725.1 Actinosynnema sp. | reverse complement strand
GGCTGTTGAGCCGGTTGTCCACGATGTACCGGTCGGCCGGGTCGGACGGGTACCCCTTCGCCCTGGCCGCGCCGTCCGGCCCGGTGGCGGCCGACTCCAGCATGGACTTGAGGCTGCCCGCGGTGAGCATGTGCTGGTTGGCGTAGGCCAGGTAGCTGTAGGTGGGCAGCAGGAGCAGCACCGGCGCCGTGGCGGTCCGCGCGGGGGGACGCACCGCGAACGGGATCTCGTCCGAGGCGCCGTCCGCCTCCACGCGCAGCGCGTACAGCCCGCTGCGGACGCCCTCCGGCACCCGCCAGCGCACCGAGGGCTCCCAGCCCGCGTCGTCGAGGTCGTCGTCGTGGAAGTGGATCGCGCCGTACTGGTGCGGCGCGTGCCGCCACGAGCTCTCCGAGCCGTCCCAGCCGTGCCCGGTGACCGCGCGGGTGGGGCGCTGCACGGTGACGCCGTGCAGTCCGCGCCCCGACCCGTCGTGGACGCGGGTCGAGTCGATGCCGCGCGAGAAGTCCCACGCCGCCAGCAACCCCGGCAGGGCCGTCGGGTCGCCGCCGTCGCGCAGGGCGTCGAACTCGGCCGCGCCGAGCGCCCGCTCGAACACGCGCGGGGTCTCCAGCATGCCCCTCTAGATCGCCCCCGGTCCGGCCAGCGTTGTGGCGCCCCGGCGGGGGAGGGCGCGGTCGACCGGCGTCAGGGGACCCTCGTGGTGGCCGTCCAGCTCCGAGGCGGCGCGGTCGACCGCCTCCAGGCGCAGCACGGCCGTGCCCGAGGCGCACGAGGCGGCCAGGAAGTACCAGGTGCGACCGACGACCGCGTGCTCCAGGACCGCCTCGCTCGTGGCGCCACCGGGGTCGGAGACCGTGAGCACGGGCCTGCCCGCGCGCAGGGACAGCACCGCCGAGGACCCGTCCGCCCCCTCGAGCGCCACGAGCGTCTGCTCGTCCTTATCCGGTGTGGTGGGCCACAACCACAGCTGCACGCTCACGCTGCGCACCGACGGCCCGACCGGCCCGTCCACCCGCGCGTGCGACCCGGCGGGCAGGCTCTGCCGCAGGCCGGGGAACTCGCCGAGGTCACCACCCGCGACGTGCGGGTCCGGGTCGCCCAGACGTGTGATCGACGCCCGGAAGGACCGCGGGACCGAGCTGACCATGAACTCCACGCTCTCCCCCGGTTCGGCGCTGAACCGGTCGGCGTAGCCGACTAACCGCACTGCTTGACCCCATCTCCGATTCCGTTCCCCGCCGCGCTCACAGCAGCAGGAGTGGTTTCACGCACCGGCGCGCGTCCATGGCGCGGAACGCGGCCGGGGCCTCGTCCAGCGGGTAGACGGCGTCGAAGACCGCTTCCGGCCCCAGATCCCCGGACAGCACGTCGGGCAGCAGCTCCACGGCGGTGGCGCGGACGCTGGCGGGACCGCCGCTGAGGGTCAGCCCCTTGCCGAACAGGTCCCACAGCGGCAGCTCGACGCCCCACGGGAGCCCGACGTTGCCGATCTGCCCGCCGGGCAGCGCGCACCCGATCGCCTGCCGGACCGCCTCCTCGGTGCCCACCGCCTCCACCACGTGGGGGCTGCCGCCGTCCAGCAGCTCGACGACCTCGGCGATGCCCTTCGCGCCGCGCGCCGCCACCACGTCGGTGGCGCCGAGGCGGCGGGCCAGTTCCTGGCGGCGCGGGTCGCGGGACATCACGACGACCCGCGCCGCGCCGAGCCTG
>NZ_JBQGCX010001101.1:0-2598 GCF_052038725.1 Actinosynnema sp. | reverse complement strand
AAGGCCCGCGCCCCGCGCCGGGCCGGTACCGGAACAGCACCACCGCCTCCGCACCCGCCGGGCGCAGGCAGCAGCGCAGCGGAACACCCGGCGCGGTGGTCAGCTCGTGCTCCTCGTCGGCGCCCGCGGCGGCCCTGGCGCGGGCGAGGACGTCCTCGGCGATCACGTGGAACTCCATGCCCCCCAGCGTCGTCCGCCCCGCGCCCGAGCGCTGGCGGCGATCGGACCCGGCGTCGGGCGCCCGGACCCGCCGTCGGGCACACTGCACTCCCGTGCAGGACGTGGAATCGGCGTGGCGCACCGCGCTCTACGGGCCGTCGGGCTTCTTCACCAGGGGCGAGGCGCCGTCGGACCACTTCCGCACCTCCCCCCTGGTCGGCCCCGAGCTCGCGGAAGCCCTCCTGGAACTCCTGCGCCGCGTGGACGCCGCCCTGGACCACCCGCCCGCCCTCGATTTCGTCGACCTCGGCGCGGGCGGCGGCGAGCTGTCCGCGGCGGTCCGCGCCCTCGCCGACGCCGACCCCGCGCTCCGCGACCGCCTCCGGGTGACCGCCGTGGACGTCGGCCCCGCACGCGACCTCCCCGGCGTCCGCTGGACCCGCGACCTTCCCGACCGCGTCACCGGACTCCTGGTCGCGCACGAGTGGCTGGACGCCCTCCCCTGCCCCGTGGTGGCCTGGCCGCACCGGGACCCCTGGCTGGACCGCTGGTGGCCGCTGCGCCCCGGTGAGCGGGCGGAGATCGGCTCCCCCAGGGACGCGGCGTGGGCGTCTGCCGTCGGACGGGTCCGGGGCGCGGCGCTCGCGATCGACTACGGCCACCTGGCCGACGACCGCGCCGCAGGCCGCTACCCCCTGGGCACCTTCACCGCCTACCGCTCGGGGAACCGGGTCGAACCGGCCTTCGACGGCTCCTGCGACCTGACCGCCCACGTCGCCCTGGACGCCTGCGCCGAGGCCGCGGGCCGCCCGTGGACCCTGGTGTCGCAGCGGGACGCGCTGGCCGCCCTGCTCCCGCCCGCCGAGCCGCTCACCGCCCGCACCCCGGACTGGCTCACCGCCGCGGCCCGCGCCTCCCGGATCGCGGAGCTGCGCGACCCGAACGGCCTCGGCGCCTTCGGCTGGCTCCTGCACCCGAGGGGCACGACCGCGGCCGACCTGCTCCCCGACCTGCCGCCGTGGCGCCCCTGACGGCCCTCCCACCAGCCACGACGAGATCACCGCACCCGCCCCCGCCCCCACCGCTATAAAGTTCCACCACGTGACCGCTGCCGCACCCTCGCCGGCCCGCAAGAGGACCGAGCAACGCCGCTGGACCGTGCTCCTCCCGGTCGCGGCCCTGATCGTGCTGGGGGTCTGCGGCCTGGTCCTGCTGGGCCTGGGCACCAGCAAGGTCGGGCTGGCCCCGATCCTGGTGGGCGCGGCGGCCTCGCTCCTGCCCGTCATGGCGGTGCTGAGCGCCTACCTCTGGCTCGACCGCTGGGAGCCGGAACCGGCCAAGCTCCTGCTCTTCGGCTTCGCCTGGGGCGCGTGCGGCGCGACCATCACCTCCCTGGTCTTCAACCAGACCGCCCAGGTGATCGGCGAGCTGATCAACGACGGCGACGGCGCGACCTTCGCCGCCGTGGTCGGCGCCCCGATCGTGGAGGAGGCCACCAAGGGCGTCTTCCTGATCGCCCTCTTCCTGCGCCGCCGCCACGAGTTCGACGGCGCCGTCGACGGCCTGGTCTACGCGGGCGTGGTCGCGGCGGGCTTCGCGTTCACCGAGAACATCTACTACTTCGCCCGCGTCTTCGTGGACAGCGGCCTGGGCGACGCGAGCAGCGGCGTGGTCGCCCTGTTCATCCTGCGCGGCGTCCTGTCCCCGTTCGCGCACCCCCTGTTCACCTCGATGCTCGGCGTCGGCGTGGGCCTGGCGGCGATGTCCCACAAGCGGAACGTCCGGATCGCGGGCCCGCTCCTGGGCTACCTGGGCGCGGTGGGCCTGCACTCGCTGTGGAACTTCTCCACCACGGTCGGCACCGGATCGACGTTCATCAACCTCTACTTCCTGATCATGGTCCCGATCTTCGCGGGCATGGTCTGGCTGGTGGTGTGGCAGCGCCGCCGCGAGCAGCGCATCGTCGCCGAGCAGCTGCCCGGCATGGCCGAGCGCCAGTGGATCGCCACCAGCGAGGTCACCCTGCTCGCCAGCCTCCAGGGCCGCAGCCGCTGGCGCCGCACCGTGCGCCGCAAGGCGGGCGACGAGGCCGCGAAGGCGGTGGCCGGCTACCAGGTGGCCGCCACCGAACTGGCGTTCCTGCGCCACCGCATGGCGCTGGGCACCGCGGGCGCGGACGCGGACCGCCGCCACGCGAACCTCCTGCGCTCCCTGCTCGCCACCCGCGTGGCCGCCGTGAACGCCCCCGGCGCGCTCGGCGCCGCGGACGGCGCGGGCCGCCCCCGGCTCACCGAGCGCGCGGAGCGCACCGTCCGGATCGCGCGCATCGCCCGCCAGGGCCGCGCGGCCCGCCCGGACCGGCAGGTCCGCCCCGGCTCGCCGACCTCACCGGCCTCCCCGGCCTCGCCGACCTCGCCGAACGACCCCGACGCCACGGGT
>NZ_JBQGCX010001100.1:0-2152 GCF_052038725.1 Actinosynnema sp. | reverse complement strand
CTCGACGCGGCCGTCCTCGGCGAGGACCTGTGCGAGGAGGGGGTGCGCGCGCTCGGCGGCGGCGCCGTGCCCGACGTGGCGCGCGCGCTGGAGCACCTGGAGCGGCGCGAGGTCCTGCGCCGGGACCGGGACGCCGAGCGCACCACCGCCTACGCGTTCCGCAGCCCGCTCGTGCGCGACGTCGCCTACCTGACCATCCCCCAGCACGCCCGCGCCGAGAAGCACCGGCGAGCGGCCGACTGGTTGGAGCGCGTGCCCGGTCACGACGCGCTGCGGCTGGTCCACCACGGGCTCAGGTCGGGCGGGTGCCGCCCGGCCGAGCCCTCGCCGGTGCTCCCGCAACCCCGGCAGCACGCGCGCTGATCCCCACAGACAGGGAGCCCAGCACATGACCCCCGGTCCCGTCCTCCCCCCTCGGCTTCCCTCCCTCACCGGCATCCGCGCGCCGCTGGCCCTGCTCGTGTTCGTGGCCCACGCGCTCGGCTCCGCCCGGTTCTTCGCCGACGAATCGGTCAACTCGCTCGGGTTCCTCCTGCCCTACGGGCCCGCGGCGCTGTCGTTGTTCTTCGTGCTCAGCGGGTTCGTGCTGGTGTGGTCGGAGCCGTGGCGCGAGGGCGTGGGCCCCTACTTCCGACGCCGGGTCGTGCGCATCCTGCCCACCCACGTGCTGACGTGGGCCGCGGTGCTGCTGCTCCTGGCGGCGCTCGGCCCGCTGCCGCTGCTGGGGCCGCTGCCCGAGGTGGGGCCCGCGCTGGTCAACCTGTCGCTGCTCCAGTCGCTCGTGCCGCTGCCCGACTACCTGCTGTCGGTCAACGGCATCAACTGGTCGGTGTCCTGCGAGGTGGTGTTCGACCTGCTGCTGCCGCTGCTGTCCCGGCCGCTGCTGCGGGTGCCCGACCACCGGTTGTGGGCGTGCTTCGGCGTGCTCGCCGCGGTGGTGCTCGCGCTGCCGGGCATGATCGGGGTCCTGGTGGACGGGCCGCCGTGGGCGCTGTGGCCGCCGCTGTCGTTCGAGCAGGCGTGGCTGGTGAACTTCTTCCCGCTGACCCGGTTGCCGGAGTTCCTGATGGGCGTGGTGCTCGCCAGGATCGTGGCCACCGGGCGGTGGCGGCCGGTGCGGTCGTGGTGGCCGCTGCTGGGGGTGGCGGCGGTGTGGGCGCTGCTGCCGGTGCTGCCGCAGGTGTACGCGCGCAGCGCGATCGCGGCGGTCCCGCTGGCGCTGCTCGTCCCCGTCATCGCCGTGCGGGACCTGGAGGGGCGGCGGTCCGTGCTGTCCCGGCGGTGGGTGCGGGTCGCGGGGGACATGAGCTACGCGACGTACCTGCTGCACTGGCCGCTGCTCGCGGTCGCCAAGCACGTGCTGGGGGACCGGCTGCTCGGGCTGGGGGAGGGGCTGCTGCTGGTGGCGGCGCTGTACGCGCTCACCCAGGGGCTCAGCCTGCTGCTGCACCGGTGGGTGGAGCGTCCGCTGCTGCGGCGCGCCCACCGGCCGAGGCGGTCGCCCGCCCCGGACCCGGCGGGGTGAGCCCGCGGGCGCGTCAGACCACCGCGAGCGCCCTGACCTCCACCACGTTCAGCTTCGCGTCGGGCACGCGCGCGGCGATCTCCAGCGCGCGGTCCTCGTCGGCGCAGTCCACCACGAAGTACCCGGCCAGGTAGCGGTCGTCGTCGGTGAGCGGGCCGCGCTCCACGGCGGCGCGGCCGTCGCGCACCCGCACGGACAGCGCGTTCCTGCGGTGGGTCAGCGGGGAGCCGTGGCAGTGCTCGCCGGTGGACTCGATCTCCTCGGTGAACGCGGCGTACTCGGCCAGGAACTCCTCCTTGTCGGCCTGCGTCAGGGTCTGCCACCGCTCGTCGCTGGTGTGGATGAGCAGCATGTACTTCACGGGGGCCTCCTCGCGCCGGTGACGTGCGGACAGCAGTGAAACCAGGGCCTCGCCGGGGTGTCAATCGCCTGTGGCGCAAGGGATTACCGCTTTGTTCGCGAGCCGTGGAAGCGGCAACTGCCAACGGCGCCCGCGTGCCCTACCGTCCGAAGTGGAGTCCCGCGACCCGGTCTCCGCTCGTCCCTCCCACACGGATTGGCCCGGTGACAGAGACCATGCTCGTGCTCGGCCTGAACGGCAACTTCTCGACCGCCGCCGAGGAGCTC
>NZ_JBQGCX010001099.1:0-3957 GCF_052038725.1 Actinosynnema sp. | reverse complement strand
CCCGCCCGCAGCGGCGGCAGCGCCGCCCACAGGGCGTCCAGGGCCGCCTGCTCCGGCGGGTGCGGGCTGTCCGGCGCGGGCACCGCCACACCGTTCAGGCGCAGCACCACCGCGTCCGCCTGGATCAGCTCCGCCAGCAGCGCGCCGCTCTCCAGCACCGACCGGACCACGTCCGCCTCCAGCCCCCCGACCAGCCGGGACAGCGCCGTCCGCGCCCCGTCCCGGCCGCGGGACGCCTGCGCCTCCTGCAGCGCGGCCAGCTGCAGCGACAGCGTCACCCCGAAGAACTCGCACGCCGCCCGCACCTCGGCTCCCAACCTGCGCGGTCGCAGGCCGTGGCAGGCGATCAGGCCCCACAGCTCGCCCTCGCGCAGCAGCGACACCGACATGGACGAGGTCACCCCGATGTTGCGCAGGTACTCCAGGTGGAACGGGGACACCGTGCGCAGCGTCGAGTCCGACAGGTCCAGCGGCTCGCTCGTGCCCGGCAGCGCGGGCGGGACCAGCGCGGCCGTCTCGTCGTCCACGTCCTGGATCACCCGGATCCAGTTGCGCTCGTACAACCGCCTCGCCTGCGGCGGGATGTCCGTCGCCGGGAACCACAGCCCCAGCCACGGCTCCAGCTCGTCCGACACCGACTCGGCGATCACCTCGCCCGGCCCGCCCGGCCCCTCGAAGCGGTACGCCACCACCCGGTCGTACCCGGTGAGCGCCCGGATCTCGGCCACCGCCGCCGCGCACACGTCCTCCACCGTGCGGCCGTGCTGCAACCGGGTCAGCGCCGCGCGCACCGCCGGGTAGAAGCGGGAGAACGCGAACGGCCGCTCGCCCGTCGGCGGCTCCAGCTCCAGGACCACGCGCCCATCGGCCCGGTAGACCGTGACGTCGAACTCCCGCCCGCCCTCCGGCACCGCCAGGCTCAGCAGGCCCCGGTCGCCGGTGGGCGCCCCGAGGGTGGCGTCGACCGCGGCCACGCCCTCGGCGCCGACCAGCGCCTCCAGCGCGGACCCGACCAGGTCCCCCGGCTCGCGGCCGATGATCGACGCGCAGGTGGTGCTGGCGACCTCGATCAGCCCGTCCGCGCCCACCGCCAGCAGCGCGCCGTACGATTGGACGCCGCCCAGCCGGTGGATCGGCTCGTTCACGCAGACGGACAGGTCGAACGGCGCCCCGGACTCGGCCTCGGCCGCCAGGTCGCGGGCGCCGGGCAGCCACGACGAGGTGGGCTCCTCGGGGGTGTCGCCACCGGTTGTCATCGTGTCCCGCCTTCGGGTGTGGCCACGCCGACGCGGGGCGCGTGAACCGATTATCGTGCCGGAACCCTACAGTTGTGCAGCGCCGACGTCGCGGCGCTCGGAAGAGCGGAGACCCGGTGCCTGCGAACCCGTCGACCCCCTGGTCGACCCGGCTGCACGCGCTGTGGCGGTCGGCGTCGGACGCCATGAGCACCAAGGGGTTCTCCGAGGAGCTGTACTTCGGCCTGCTGTCGCTGCCCGGCGCGTGCGGCCTGATCGGGGCCCGGTTCGGGCTGCGCGGCGAGGTGCAGATCGTGCGGTGGGCGGACCACGACGGGCTGGTCACCTCGCCGATCGGGCTCGCCGAGCAGCTCCTCGACTGGACCGCCGCGCACCCCGCGCGGCCGACCGAGAGCGTGCTGACGCCCCTGGACGAGCTGCGCCAGCAGTCGGCGGACCTCGCCGACCGGGTCGCGGCGATCGGGGCCACGGGGCTGCTGGTGACCTGGTTCGAGGTGTCCGCGGGGGAGTGGGGGCTGCTCGGGCTCGCCGTCTCGACGCCGGACGTGCACGCCGCGCCCGCCGACGCGGTCGGCATCGACATCGTCACCGCCATCCGGCAGGCCACCGACGTGATCGTCGCCGCCGACCACCACATCACCGAGCGCCGCGCCCTCGACGACCAGCAGGCCAGGGACGCGATCCTCGCCGAGGCCTCGCTGCGCATGGACGCCTCGCTCGACATCGAGGACACCCTGCGCGCCGTCGTGCGGATGGCCGTGCCCGGTCTCGCCGACGGGGCCGCGATCCACGCCGAGCGGGACGGGCGGATGGCGCTGATCGCCGTCGCGCACGTCGACGCGCGGCGCGAGCGGCGGCTCGGCGAGCACCTGCGGGCCGGGCGCTGGGCGGGCGAGCCGGTGGTGCTGGGGACCGACAGCTCCTCCTGGGATGAGGAGACGCGGCTGTCCGGGCTGCCCGACGAGGTCGGGCTGGAGCTGATGACCATCAGCGTGCTGCGGGCGCGCGGCCGGGTCGTCGGGATGCTCGCGTTCTTCCACCGGGACGGGTCGCCGCGCCGCCCGCTCGGGGCGTTCCTGCGGGACCTGGCAGGCCGCGCGGCGCTGTCCATCGACAACGCCACCCTGTACGAGCGGCGGCGGCGGGACGCGCTGTCGCTCCAGCAGCACCTGCTGCCGACCATGCTGCCGGACGTGCCGGGGCTGGAGTTCGCGACCACCTACAACGTCGCCGACCACACCCTGGAGGTCGGCGGCGACTTCTACGGGGCGGTCGACCAGCCCGGCGGGCGGGTCACCGCGCTCATCGGCGACGTGTGCGGCCGCGGCGCGCCCGCCGCCGCGCTGACCGGGCTGGCCAGGCACACCCTGGAGACCGTGCTCGCGGAGGGGCGGTCGGCGCAGCACGCGGTGCGCACCCTCAACGACAAGATGCTGCGCATCGGGGTCACCCGCTTCCTGACCCTGGCCACGGCCACGTTCTGGGCGGCCGAGTCCGGCTTCCGGGTGCGGACCCTGTCCGCCGGGCACCCGCCGACGCTGCTGGTGCGCCGCGACGGCGCCGTGCGGGAGAGCCGCAGCACGGGCAGGCTGGTGGGTGTGCTCCCCGACCTGCGCCTGCGCACCGCCACCGACGTCCTGCGGCCCGGTGACGCGCTGGTGATGTACACGGACGGCCTGATCGAGGCCCGCGACGCCGAGGGGCGGTTCTTCGGGGACACCGACCTGGAGCCCACGCTCAGCAGGCTGCGCGGGCTGCCGCTGTCGGACCTGGCGTCGTCGCTGATCGCGGGCAGCGGCCGGTACCACGTCGGCGACGACGCGGCGGTGCTCGCGATCCGGTGCACGGGGGCGCGGGCGCTGCGGGCCGAGCTGCCGCCCTCGGCGGCCGGGGACGCGGCGCTGGCGGCGGTGCGGGGGCTGCGGGGCGACTCGGCTCCGGCGGAGCTGCCCGAGCGGCTGGTGGCGTTCCTGGCGGAGTGCGCGCTGGAGGGCGTGAGCGCGGTGCGGGTGGCCGTGGACGGCGACGCCGAGTGGGCGCGCGTGGAGATCACTGGGGAAGGGCGCGTGGCGTGGGCCGAGCTGACGGACTGACCGCGCAGCGGCTGCTCCTGGTGGTGGAGGACAGCGAGGAGGACCGGGAGGCGATCGACCGCGCCCTGTCGCGCTCGCACCCCGAGCTGCTGCTGGAGTTCCTGCCGGACGGGGGCGACCTGCTGGCGCGGTTGCGCGACGGCTCGCGGTCCCGGCCGAACCTGATCCTGCTGGACCTGAACATGCCGGGGGTCGACGGGTACCGGCTGCTGGCGGACGTGCGGGCGGATCCGGAGCTGGCGTCGCTGACGGTGGTGGTGTTCACCTCGTCCACGGCGTCGGCGGACATCGACCGGTGTTACGCGGCGGGGGCGGACAGTTATGTGTACAAGCCGGTGAACTTCTCGCTGTTCCGGACCGTGCTGCAGGGCGCGGTGGACTACTGGCAGGACAACCCCAGGTAGGTCGGTTTCACCCGGTGGGGGTGGGGCGTCACTCTGGCGTGTGGGTGTGACGGAATTTCTGCTGGAGGTGCGATGACTTCAGTGTGGAATAAAATCAGCGGTGGGCGGCACGCGGGCACTGTCTCACCCGAACGTCAGGTGATCCAGTAGTAGATCACCAACAGTGATGCTGAGTCCGTCCTGCGGCATCGGTTCGGGGAGTCG
>NZ_JBQGCX010001098.1:0-2175 GCF_052038725.1 Actinosynnema sp. | reverse complement strand
CCGCCGATCCCGCCGCCCGCGATCACGAACGTGGCCATCGGGTCACCTCCCCACGCCGCGCGCGGCGGCGTCCGGCAGCAGCAGCGCGGCGGCCGTGCCGCGCAGGACGTCGAACCCGTCGCGGCTGAGCACCGACTCCGGGTGGAACTGGAACGACGCGAAGCGCCCGCCGCGCAGGGCGTGCACCTGGCCGGTGCCCGCGTCCCGGCACACCTCGACCAGTCCCTCGCGGGGGTGGGCGAACCGGTCGGCGGGGCAGGTCGCGGTGTAGCTGTTGTAGAAGCCGAGAAGCGCTCGCCTGCCGAACAGGTCGACCTCGCGCTGCACCCCCTGGTGGGGCCGGTCGCGGCGCGCCACGCCCAGGCCGAGCTGGGCGGCGAGCACCTGGTGGCTCAGGCAGATCGCCAGGAACGGCGCGCGGTCGTCGAGCAGACCGCGCACGAGGCGGTGGACGGTGGCCACGCGCGGGTCGCCCAGGTCGCGCGGGTCGCCGGGGCCCGGTCCCAGCACGACCAGGTCGTGGCCGCGCGCGTGGGCGACCTCGTCGTGGCGGCGCAGGTCGACCGCCAGGCCGAGCGCGACGAGCTGGTGGCGCAGCATGGCGGTGAACGCGTCCTCCGCGTCCACGACGAGCGCGCGCCTGCCCGCCAGCTCCGGGGCCAGGAGCGCGTCGGGGTGGTCGCGGTGCAGCCAGAACCGGGCCAGCCCGCGATTGCGGTCCTCCAGGGCCGCGCGCACGCCGGGCTGCTCGGCGAGGCCACCGGGAGCCGCCCCGGTCCCGGCCCCGGCGCCGGGTTCGACGCCGAGCGCGCGCAGCACGCCCTGGGCCTTGCCCCTGGTCTCGGCGACCTCGGAGTCGGGATCGGAGTCGCGGACCAGGGTCGCGCCGACCGACAGGCGCAGCCGCCCGCCGGTGATCTCGGCGGTGCGCAGCAGGATCGCCGAGTCCAGGGCGTGGTCGCCGTTGATGTCGCGCCCGATGAGGGCGGCCACGCCGCTGTAGTAGCCGCGCCCCTCCGGTTCGTGGCGGTGGATGACCCGGCAGGCGCTCTCCAGCGGGCTGCCGGTGACCGTGGGGGCCAGCAGGGTCTCGCGCAGGATCTCGCGGGGGTCCAGCGGGCTGCGCCCCTCGATCAGGTACTCGGTGTGCGCGAGCGCGGCCATCTCCTTGAGGAACGGCCCGACCGCGCGCCCGCCGGACGCGGTGACGCGGGCCATCATCTTGAGCTCCTCGTCGAGCACCATGTAGAGCTCGGAGGTCTCCTTCGGGTCGGCGAGGAACTCCAGCAGCCGCCGGGGATCGGGTGGGCCGTCGGGGTAGCGGAGCGTGCCGCTGATGGGGTTCATCACGGCGGCGCCGCCGACCAGGCTCACGTGCCGCTCCGGGGTGGCGCCGACGAGCACCCGGTCGCCCAGGCGCGCCACGAACGTCCAGTAGGCGCCGCGCTCACCGGTGGCGAGCGCGCGGAACAGGGCGAGCGCGGACGCGGCGGTGAAGCCGGGGGCCTCGGCCACGAACGAGCGCTTGATGACGAAGTTCGCGCCCTCCCCCCGGCCGATCTCCTCGCGCAGCACGTCCGCCACGACGCGGGCGTACTCGTCGTCGGGGACGTCGAAGTCGCCGCCGGTGAGCGCGGGCGGCTCGTCGGGCAGCAGCGGCAGGACCTCGGCGAGGGGGCAGGACGCCTGGGCGCGCACGGCCATGGCCAGCAGCGGCGCCCCGTCGTCGCGGCAGCGGAAGCCGCGCTCGGCGAGCTGCCGGTACGGCACGAGCGCGAACACGTCGTGGCGCGGCGCGCCGGGCGGTCCCGGCCGCGGCGCGGGCAGGTCGGCCAGGCGGGGGACGGCGGTGGCGTCGCCGAGCAGCACCTCCACCCGGTCCCCGGTGGCCTCGGGGCGGTGCAGCAGCGCGAAGTCGCGGGCGGCGCCCTCCAGGACGTCGGCCAGGGCGGGCGCGAAGGCCAGGCTGTCCCAGGAGATCGCGCCGGTCATGCGCGGCCCGCCAGGTCGGCGCCCCGTGGCTGCGCGGTCACGGGCTGCGCGGTCGCTGGTCGCAGTGCGGTGAGCCGCGTGACCGCGTCGGCCGCGGTCAGCACGACCGAGCAGCGCGCGGCGGCGTACTCCAAGGCCATCCGGTGGTGCCGCTCGGTGAAGTCGGCGACCGCGTCGGCGACG